>JACQEH010000023.1 GCA_016200675.1 Chloroflexota bacterium
GGGACGCGGAGCCGAGCTTGCGGACAGCCGTGCCGAGAACCTGATCAACGGTTCCGCGGCCAAGTCCCATCCGACGGGCGATCTGTGGTGTCGGCAGTCCCCGGCCGACGAGCTCGAGGGCCTCGCGCTCGCGGCCGGTCAGCCGCGCCAGCTGGGGCGCAACGCTTTGTGGCCGCCGCGCCACGTGAACCCCGGCAAGTCGAAGCGATCGACGAATGCGGGCGGCGACCGGCTCGTAGCCGAGACCCTCGGCGCGATCAAGGGCATCCCGGAGCGCGACACGCGCTCGCGGCGAGCCACCCCGCCGGAGCGCCTCTCCGTGGGCCCATTGGCAGATCAGCTCGCGGCCGACATGGAACCGAGCCCATGACCTGGCCGCGGCCGCGAACGAGCCGGCGGCCACGGCCAGCTCGCCCCGATGGAGCGCCCCGATGCCGGTGGACTCAGGGGTCGCCGCCTTGAGCATCGGCCACGCAGGCGCCAGCACCGCCGGGCCCGGATCGACACCGAGCTCGAGACGCGCCCACAAAGCGTCAAGAAGCGGCATGACGTAGTTCGCTTCGCTCGGTGTCGGAACCGTGCGATGGGCCTCGAAGGCCTCGAGGACTGCCCGGGAATCGCCAGCCCACGACTCCACCTGGATTCGGGCCTCGAGCAGGCTGCCTCGCCCGGCGTAGTCGCCCGTGACCGTCGGCTCGATGTCGTGGAGGGTGTCGCGAGCCGCCTCGACGCGCCCCGTCGCGGCCAGGAGCTCGGCTCGCTTCGTCATCGTCCAGTTTCGGACGCGCTGCGTCAGGGGTCGCTCGAGGAGCGTTTCGGCAGCGCGAAGGCCCTCCTCGAGCCGCCCGCCGAAGAGAAGCACCTGGACGTGGTCGCCGCGCAGCTCGTCTGCGCGGCCTGGCATGTGGAGTGCCTCGAACTCTTCCTCAGCGCGAAGCAGGAAGGCGTGGGCCACGTCGTGACCGCGAAACGTGGTGGCGAGGAACGCGACGTTCCGCGCCGTGCCATACGCGGCGCCCGCTTCGTCAGGGTCGGCGAGCAAGCTCGCGTACGCATCCTGGAGCGCTTCGAAGGTGTCGAGGCCGTCGACGAAGGCGCGGAGTGTCTCGTACGTCGCGACGACCCGCGCGTCCCCCCGGCCGGAGTCGATTGCCCGTCGGAGGATCCTCATGGCGCCCGCAGCATCGCCATCGACATTCCCGACGAGGGTCGCCTCGCCGGTCGCGAGTCTTGCGGCCGCTGAAGATGGGCCTCCCGTGTCGAGGAGGCGACCCCGAGCGTACGCGGCTCGACTGGCCTCGAGCGCACCCATGTCCCAGTACGCCTTGCCGAGGAGGGCCTCGCGCTCCAGCAGCACCTCAGGCGGGCCATCGACGATCGGTTCGAGCAGCTCGATCGCCCGGCCAACGCCGTTCCCGCCGTTCGAAATCAGGAGGCGAGATGCCACGAGCCGCGTGCGTGTCGCATCTGGCCCGTCGCTCATGCGCGCCACCAACTCCAACAGGGCCGCTCGATCTCCTGGCGTGGTCGACCGATCGGCCGCAGCCTGAGCCGCCGCACGTGACTCCTCCCGACGTCCGGCACCCGCCAGGTGATGGGCCCGCTCCCCGGGGTCTGCAACGATCGAGACGAGTCGGTCGTGGGCGCGGTGCAACTCGGCCGGGGTCATGGTCGTGACCATCGCCTCGGCGAGGAGGATATGGCGGGGCGCGAGCTCGGCGTCATCGCCGGTCGCCACGCCGGTCCCGAGGAGCTCGGCGGCTCCGGATCCCAAGGACGCGATGGGCAGCCCGTGGCCAGCCACGGCGAGGAGGGCGAACGAGGCTCGGCCGGCGCGGCTCAACCCGTCGAGGCGGCCGGCCAGGGCCTGCGCCAGGCTCGACCGTGGTCGACCGCGGGTCGCGAGCTCCTCGAGGAGCAGCGGGTTTCCGCCGCCATGTGCGGCGACGAGAAGGGCCGCGGCCGGGTCGATGGTCGGCCGGGCATGCCGGACGATGGCAACCGAGGCCTCCTGGGCCACGCCTCCGAGCTCGATGACCTTCAGTGCGAGACTGGCGATGAGTCCTTGGACGTGTGCCGCGGCCGGATCGGTCGCGCGTATGGCCACGACGAGGGCGACCCGGCCGACGAGGAGGGCGAGGACCGCGCGTGTCGTCTCGTCGGTCCACTGGAGATCGTCGATGAACAGGAGTTGCGGGCCCACGCGCCGCTCCACCTCGATCGCAACCGACGTGACGTCACCGGCGAGTCCGTCGCCGACGGCGCGTCGCAGAGCGAGTAGTGGCATCCAGGCCAGGGTCTCGAGCGCGCCCCCCTCGCGGAGCTCAAGGCCGGCACGCTGGGCCGCCGCGCGGATGATGGTTGTCTTACCGATGCCCGCCTCGCCGATGACGGCAATCGGAAGCCCTTCGCCCAGGGCCTCGACGAGTTGCTTCAGCTCTGCTTCGCGCCCGAACAGCATGTGCGGCTCCACGCCTCAAGCCTATGCCTGCCGCGAGGCGATCGTCGATCGCATGGCCTCGCCTCAGAGCGAGGTCTCTCGAAGCCGAAACCCCCGACTCCGTAGAATTCCCGGATGAAGCGGATCGGGTTCCTGTCATTCGGACACTGGTCGGCCTCCGCGTACTCGCAGGTGCGATCCGCGTCGGATGCGCTGATCCAGTCGATCGAGCTCGGCGAGGCGGTCGAGGGTCTCGGCGCCGACGGCGCCTACTTCCGGGTTCATCACTTCGCCCAGCAGCTGGCGTCGCCGTTCCCCCTCCTTTCGGCGATCGGCGCCCGCACCAGGCGCATCGAGATCGGGACGGCCGTCATCGACATGCGCTACGAGAACCCGCTCTACATGGTCGAGGACGCCGGGGCGGCGGACCTCATCGCCGGCGGCCGCCTCCAGCTCGGGATCAGCCGCGGCTCGCCGGAGCAGGTGATCGACGGCTTCCGGTATTTCGGCTACGCACCGGCCGAGGGCGATGTAACGGGCGCCGACATGGCCCGCCAGCACACGGAGGTCTTCCTCCAGGCCCTGGCGGGCGCCGGATTCGCCCAGCCGAACCCGGCCCCGATGTTTCCGAACCCGCCCGGGCTGCTTCGCCCGGAACCCCACTCGCCGGGACTTCGGGACCGGATCTGGTGGGGCGCCGGATCACGCGCGACGGCGGAGTGGGCGGGCAGGCAGGGCATGAACCTGATGTCGTCGACGCTCCTGACCGAGGACGCCGGCGTGCCCTTCCATGAGCTCCAGGCCGAGCAGATCCGCCGCTTCCGCGAGGCATGGACGTCGGCCGGGCATGCCCGCGAGCCGCGGGTGTCGGTCAGTCGAAGCATCTTCGCCCTGGTCGACGATCGGGACCGGGCCTACTTCGGACGCGCCAACCAGGCGACCGACCAGGTCGGCTACCTCGACGCGCAGACGAAGGCGATCTTCGGACGCTCGTACGCGGCCGAGCCCGACGTCCTCGTCGAGGAATTGGCCAAGGACACCGCGATCCAGGCCGCCGACACGCTGCTGCTGACGGTCCCGAACCAGCTCGGCGTGGACTACAACGCGCACGCGATCGAGAGCATCCTCAAGTACGTCGCCCCGGAGCTCGGCTGGCGGTAGGCGGCTCGATGCCGTCAGGATCCCCCGTGCGGAGGCACGACCCCGCCAGGCGTAGGCGGCTCGATCCCGTCAAGATCCGCCGTGCGGAGGCACGACCCCGCCAGGCGACATCGAATGCGCCACACTCGGATCACCCAGGAGGACAGCGGCCAGGTGATCGATCGTCGGGCGGCAGCCATCTTCGTCCTGGTGGCGGCCTCGATCCTGGGCCTTCCGGGCTCCAGCGCCGGGGCGGCACGTCGCGCGGTGGCCGTGAGCCACGGGCCGCGGACCAGGCCCGATGTCGCACTCACCTTCGACGACGGCGCGAATCCCGAGAACTGCCGGCGCATCCTCGCCGAGCTGGTGGCGGCAGGGGTGCCGGCGACCTTCTTCCCGATCGCGGCGGCGATGCCCCTGGACCCGGCCTTCTGGCGCCTGGTCGTCGCGGCCGGGGACCCGATCGGCGACCACACGCTGACCCATCCACAGATGCCCACGCTGACGCCGGCCGAACAGCTGGGACAGCTCGAGGACTCGCGGGCCGTGATCGAGAGCATCACCGGTCGGCCGCCGCTCGACGTCTTCCGTCCGCCGTATGGCGCCTTCGACGGCGGCACCCTGGTCGCGGCGGCGGCGGCGGGTTTCCCGACGCTCCTGACCTGGGACACGACGGACCGCGACACGTCGCTCCACGGCACCCTCGAGCAGCGCGTGGCGGCGGCGGAGCTCGGCACGAACGGCTCGGTGATCCTGCTGCACTGCGGCCCCAACGCGACGCCATACCTGGTGCCGGACGTGATCGACTTCTACCGCAGCAGGGGCTTTCGGCTCGTCTCGGTCCCGACGCTGCTCGGGATCACCTGGGATCCGGGGACGGTGTCGGTTCCTTCCGCCGCGACGATCCTGGGGAGCCTCGCGCCCCTTCCACCGACCTGGCAGGGCGGCGACATCGTCGGCGCGGCCGGCTACACGCCTCCACCGTCGCCGTCCGCCGGGGCAGCGTCGCCGAGCGCGCTTCCGAGCTCGCTTCCGGCTGCGTCGCCCTCGCCGGAGGGGACAGTCGCCGAATCCGCTTCGCCAATGCCGACCGCGATGGCGTCGAGCCCCGCAACCCCTGCTCCCAGCGCGGCCGGGCAGACCCGATCGGTGGACGGCGGAATGGCGACGCGGCGACGCCCTCGTTCGTAACGCGGCGGCGGGGCCGTCCTCGCCTCGGCGCCACCTCCGCTGAGATGCCAGGCGACCGGGTTCGACCGACGAGACCACGCGGACGATCACCTGGTCGCTGGCCGCCACCACCCCCTGCTTCCTGCGCGGCGGCGCCGTCGACCGCCGGACCGCAGCCACATCCGATCCCATCGTCACGGAATGACCCACCAGCGCCCGTCCGAGCGAGCAGAATGTCGCTCGGTCTGAACTCCGTGGATTTCGGGTACTGACAAGCGCCGCACGCGGCCAAAGGCTACGCGAGGGTCCGATGTCCAGTCTCGCCGTCTATCGAGAACTGCTCGGCAATCGGCCGCTGACGAAGCTCCTCATCGGGGAATTCATCAGCGGGATCGGGGACTGGCTGTATATCGTCGCGATCTTCGTCGTCATCTACACCCAGACGAACGATGCGGCGCTGCTCGGTGCGTTCGGGGCGGTGCGCCTCGTCCCGTACATCCTGCTGTCGATCCCGGCCGGTTTCGTGGCGGACCGCTTCGAGCGGCGGCTCGTCCTGCTCGCCTCGGATGCATTCCGTGGGTCGATCATGATCCTGCTGACCATCCTCGTCATCGTGAAGGCCCCCATCACGGTCATCGCCGCGCTGGCCATCGTCGCGGCCGGCGGGTCAGCCTTCTTCTACCCGGCGATGGGGGCCTACATGCCGAGCCTCGTGCGCGACGAGCGCGAGCTTGGGCCTGCCAACAGCGCCTGGGCCAGCCTCCAGAACATCAGCTACATCGTCGGCCCCGCGATCGGCGGCATCCTGCTCGCCGTGGGCGGCGTCGAGGTGGCGTTCATCCTGAATGCGGCATCGTTCCTCGTGATCATCGCCATCCTCTGGACACTCCCGCCGAAGGCTCGGCCGGTCGCATCGGGCTCCGTGGGCTCCGGCGCCGACGCCGCGGTCGGGACCGCCGTCCCGGTCGAGCAGGCCGCCGGCGAGCCGGCGGCAACCCTGGTTGAAGCCCTCGGCGGGCAGCCCGCCGCGGCTGTCCCCGCATCGACTGCGCCTGGGCCCGCGGCCGCCCCCACGCCAACACTTGCGACCCTGCCGCTCGCCGGCCTGGGCATCATCCAGTTCCTCGGCGGGTTCCTGGGGGGCGGCCTCCAGGTCCTGACGACGGTCCTTGCCATCCACGTCCTGAATGCCGGCGAATCCGCGAACGGCTACCTCAATGCGGCGATCGGAATCGGCGGCCTCCTGGGCGCAATCGGCTCGGGCGTGCTCGTCCTGCGCAGAGGACTCGGTGTCCCGCTCGTCGTCGGCTCCGTCGTCCTCGGCGTCGGCCTGCTCGTACTGGGGGCCGTTCCGAACCTCATGGTCGCGCTCGTCGCGATCGCGATCGTGTCGGCCGGTGCCCTCGTCGTCGACATCATCACGACAACCGTCTTCCAGCGGATCGTCCCCGACGCCCTCCGCGGCCGATGGACCGGCGTCTTCATGACGGTCGGCACGATCTCCGGCGCTGCCGGCGCGTTCCTGCTACCGGTCCTCGTGGTCAACATCGGCGCGGCGATCGCGTTGGGCACTTCCGGGGCCGCGATGGTCGTCGCTACGGTCGCCGGCCTGGCCCTCATCGGCGGTGCCGCCACCCGCGAACCGAGCCGCTTCGAGGCGACGCTTGCGGAGATCGCCAAGCTGCCGCTCTTCACCGGCGTGCCGGGATCCCGCCTGGAGGCCGCACTGGCCCACATGCGCGAGCGGCCTGTCACGACCGGCGAGGTCATCGTCCGGCAGGGAGACCCGGCCGATCGGTTCTACATGATCGAGTCGGGGTCGTTCGTCGTGACCCAGGAAGCGTCGCCGGGTGCCGCGCCCGTCACTCTCCGCCACCTCGGCGTCAACCAGGCGTTCGGCGAGCTTGGACTCCTGAACCGGGCGCCTCGCTCGGCGACCGTGACCGCCGAAGCGGACGGTGTGCTCCTCGAGCTCGCCGGGCGTGACTTCCTCAGGCTCGTCGGTGCGGGCGGACCGCTCCGCGGCCGACTGCTCGGGCTCTACAGCGGCGGACCCGCCACCGACAACTGATCCACGGATCGTGGTCCGATCGCTGGGGGCCGCACGGCTCGCGAGTCCAGGCATCACCACGGCAGGGGCGGCACAGAAGCATCGAAGACGGGCCTCAGGACCCGTTGTCCGTCACCGGCGAGATCGACGAGGTTCGGTTTGGACCGCCTGGATCAGGATGTGCGGGTTCATCCAGGCTTGGGCCAGCGTCCGACCGTGGAGAGGCAGCCGCCGATAACCGGCGTGACGTCAGCCGCCACGATGCTCGCCGCGGTGGTGCGGTAATCGGCGACCGCCACGGTCGGGACCGCGGCCGGTCCGGGGCTCGGGCTGGCCGTGATGACGATGGTTGGGCTGACGGGCGCGACGGCCTGGGTTGAGGGTTGCTGCGCGTGGCGACGGAGTTCCCCGCTGACGGCTCCAGCCTCGTCCCGGTTCCGAGTGGACGGCGGCCGACCTCAGCGCGAGGTGCCGAGCGACGCTCGCTCGCTAGCGGCGACTGGCCCGGCGGGCGGCGATTCGCGCGAGTTGATCGACGTCGCCAAGAGCCTCGAGGCAGTGTGTCCGAAGGCAGCCTGCGCCTCCAACGCCGACGTTCTCGCGCCGCGACGGGAGAATCAATCGACCGGCCGGGCGTCAGCCCGGCCGGTCGACGATGGCGGCTGGGCTACGGCCGTCCGCGGAACGTGCCGTTGGCCTGGTCGGTGGCGTGCTGGAGGATGTTGGCCTTCATGGCGTCGGCCTGAGCCTGGGTGATCTTGCCGCTCGCCACGTCGGCTGCGAGCTCGCTCTGGCTGTCGGCGACGAGGGCGTCGATGACGGTCTGGAGGGCCACGTTGTGGGCCTGTGCGACCTGGGCGACCGTCTGGCCACCGGCCAGAGCGGTCTTGAGATCGGCCTCGCTGATCCCGATCGCCTTGGCGACGATCGACGTGTCGGTCACCGCTTCGGTGCGACCGCCGAAGCCGCCGGGGCCGCCGGGACCTCCGTGGTGGCCCGCGTCGTTGTCGTTGTCGGTGTCGGTTCCGGTTCCGTTGCCCGTTGTCGCCGGCCCCGAGGTCGCACCGGTCGTCGGGGCCGGAGATGCGGCCAGCGCGCTGAGCGGCCCGAGGATCACCGCTCCGGCGATCCCGCCGACGAGCAACGCTCCGAGCACGCGCCCGCGGACGTTGGCCGGCTTCTGGATCCGGACCACCATCGCAGGAATCGGGGCGTCGGACGGCGCTGAGCCGCGTTCGATGATCTCGGGCCCGGAAGACGACGCGGAGAGGTCGTCCTCGCGAGTCGCGGCCGCGTCGGCCGGCTCGGGGTTCGTCGGCTGCCAGTTGGGGGTCATGCTGGTTCTCCTTGGGTCATGTCGGTTCGGTTGGGGAACGCGTCCATGACGAGGAGCCTCGGGCCGGAACATTTCGATTTCGTGAGAGCCCGGGAGATGTCGAAAGTCGCCATCGGGCGGGAGATCGGGGCCGGCCGCCGGGCCTGCCGCCGGGCCGTCGAGCGATCGCCCGGTCGAGGCTCCGCCCGCCTGAGGTCGCCTCAGGCGTCGCGCGGCGGCGCCGGGTTGGCGAGGCCCTCGACGACCTCGACCCTTGGGAGCGTCAGCAGGATCCCCGATGGGGCGATCACCTTCCAGGATCGGCTCCCGCCGCCGAGGACGATCCGCTGGCGGCGCATGACCGCGGCATCGACCCACAGCGGGAGGTCGGGCGGCAGGCCGAAGGCCGTGACGCCGCCGATCTCGTGGCCGGTCAGGGCCCGGGTCTCCTCCGGCGATGCGAACGATGCCTTGCGCGTCCCGAGCCGATCGCGGACGGCGTGGTTGACGTCCAGGCGGTGCGTAGCCAGCACGACGCACGCGGCGTAGGTCGGCGGTGTGGACTTGCCGACGACGAGGATCGTGTTGGCGCTGTCCTCGAGGCCGAAGCCGTAGGCGGCGCAGAAGGCGGCGGTGTCGGCAAGGGCCGGATCGCAGGCGAAGAGCTCGTACTCCCCGCGGCCGGCGAGGGCGGCCTCGAGGGCAGCGCGATCGGCGTCCAGTGTCATCGTTCGGAACGGTAGCGGATCGTGGGGGAACCTCGCCCACGCCCGGCGCGGTGTGCCTGCTCGCACCTGACCATTTGCCGCGCCGATGGTGGTACCAAGCGCGGATGCGCGACGGGGCCACCTGCCGTAGGGTGGGGAAACCTTCTGGCGACAAAGAGCCTCATGCAGGAGGGACGGGTGCCGGCCCGGCATCACGGCGCTGGCGGCAGCCGATCGACATGGAAGGGATCGACCTATGACTGGAACGCGAGCTCGACTCGGGGGCGGCCTCGGCGCAGCGCTGATCCTCGGCCTCCTGACGTCCCCGGCGGCGGCCCTCGCCAACACCGGCGAGCCGATTGCCCAGACGGGCGGCATGACGGCGACCCTGCCGCTCTTCGGCACCACGCTCACCGTCGCCGTGACCCTCGACACCTCCACGGGCAACATCTCGGGCGTCGCCCTCACGCCGACCGGCGACTTCACGGCGACGACGACACAGCCCGACCTCGTGAAGTACGCCAACACGGCGGGCACGACGACGGTCTCGGTCCGGGCCGCCGGCAGCAGCGAGACGATCAAGGCCAGGTCGGGAAAGCTCGCCGACTTCATCGGCTCCGGGACCTGGTCGGCCGACGTCTTCGGAACGGGCGCGAAATCGACGGTCGACTACACGATCGGCGACGACGGCAGCGGCCATCCGACCCTCGCGATCGGGACCGTGACGCCCGCGAGCGGCATCACCGACACCGTCAACGCGCCGAAGATGGAGACCGAGGACGGCGACCCGTCGGCGAGCGGCGGCGTGACCTTCACCTACCAGGGCTTCGTGAAGCGCCTGACGATCTCGGTCGAAGTCTCCGCGGAGGATAGCCAGGCCAGCGTCCGGATCAGCCTCCGGGGCAAGGACCGCCAGAAGGTCTCCGGCACGCTCGCCGAGCTCGCCGGCGCCCGGACCTGGTCGGCCCACCTCTGCAACGGGACCGCGGTCGCCGTGCAGTACCACGTCGTGGACACGGCCGGTGCGGGATCCCTGGCCTTCGACGGCGCCACGGGCGCCCCCGCGACGTCCAAGGTCTTCGAAAGCAGCGACAAGGGTTCGACGAGCAATGACAATGGCCTCCGCGTCACCTTCGACGGGACGCGGGTCGGGGTCGCCATCCGCCTCCATCGGAACGAGGACGGGACCTTCACGCTCATCGTGAAGGGCACATCGGGCCGCTGCGGCGACCAGCCGAAGTCGGCGCATCCTCAGGGCGATGGGCGCGAGGGTGATCGAAGCGGCAGCACCGGCTCGGGCGATCGCACCGGCTCCGGCGATCGCACCGGCTCCGGCACCGGCTCCGGCGGCACCACCGGCGACGGCGGCCACTGACATTCGCTTGCGCGACGCGGCGGCGGGTCCCACTCCGGCGGGTCCCACCGGGCACACCTCCCGCTCCAGGCGGCGCCTCGTCGTGGGCGCCGCCTCGCTGTGCCTGGCGGTGCTCCTCGGAGCATGCGGCCCGGCGGCTTCGAGCAGCCCGGCTGCGTCCGCGACAGCCAGCGCCGCGGCGGCCCAGTCGCCGGCAACCACGCCGACCTCGACGGTGCCGGCCCGCGATCGCCTCGCGGCGGCCCTGCAGGCTCTCGCGAGCGGCTACACCTTCGACACCCTGCTCTCCGTCGGTGGCAAGCAGGCGGCCCGCGTCACCGGTCGACGCCTGGGAACCGCCAGCGAGCTGACGATCGACTCGGGCGGCGTGGTCGTGACCTACCGCATCATCCCGCCCCAGGCGTGGCTCCGATCGGCGAGCGGCGAGTGGGCCGTGGCCTCGGACCCGGGCTCGAGCGCCGACCCCCTGGCGCCGCTCCTCGCGCCCCTCGACGTGACGGCCGAATCGGGATCGCAGGGCGGGGACCAGCTCGACGCCACGTACCCGGCGGCGGCCCTCGGCCTGGGCGGCACGGACCCCGTCAAGGTGCGCCTGGACGTCGCGGCCGACGGGACGGTCACCGTTCGCTACGAGACGCAGGTGGGGACGCAGATGGGCGTCTCCCAGACTGTCCTCCGGGCCGCGCCGACCCAGGATCCCATCGTCGCCCCGTCGCCGCTTCCGTCCGCCAGCTGACTCTGCGCAGCAGATCGACGCTTCCACGCCCGCGGAGTCCGCTCGGGATCGATCTTGACGCTGCAGCTATTAGATAGACGGCCTCGGCGCCAGCGAGCTCGATGCCCTGGAACGCGCGCTCGACGTCCTCGAGCAGCTGGAGATCACCACGGAGGTGCCTCGATGACCACCGCGACCGAGCTCAAGTCGGTCGGCCAGATCCTCGTCCCCGTGAGCGACGTCGACGCGTCGGTCGCCTTCTACCAGGACGTCCTGGGCCTGCCGGTCCTGATGCGATTCCCGGGCATCGCCTTCATGGATGCCGCCGGGATCCGCCTCTACCTGGCCCGGGTTCCGCAGAAGGACTTCCAGGGCCGGGCCACCGTCTACTTCTGGGTCGACGACGTGACCGGCACGCAGGCTCGTCTGGTCGAGCGGGGTGCGGTCGCCCGCGAGGCGCCGAGCATCACCTGGGAGGCGCCCGACTACGACTTCTGGCTCGGCTTCGTGGCCGATCCAGACGGCAACAACATCGGGCTCATGCGGAACGCCCCGAAGGGCACCGAGCGCGGCTGAGGGCGCGGCGAGGGGCGCGGCGAGGGGCTCGCCGCACGCGGCTCGTCGCGGTCGGCCCGGCGCGGGCCACGAGGGGCTCCACGGCCGGGCCGACCCGCGACCTACATGACGGCGAAGGTCTCCACGACCTGGACGGCCGCGCCACCCTGGAGGACCGGGCAGCCCTTCGCCAGCGCCACGGCGGCGTCGAGGCTGTCGGCCTTGATGATCGAGTAGCCGGTCGGGCCGCTCGCGTCGTCGGTCACGGACCCGTTGGCCGCGATCGTCCGCGACTTCGAGGACGGATTGCCGCCGTCGACGAGGGCGTCGCCGAGCTTGCCGAACCAGTCGGTCCAGGCCGCCATCACCTTGGCGCCCTCCTCCGGGGACTCGGGCATCGAACCGCCGTGGAACACCAGCAGGTAGTTGGCCACTGTCGTTCTCCTCTCGCATCGTGCGCTCCGGGCGGTCGTCTGCCGCCCCTGGGATGACGACGTTCGGGCGAACCCCGAATCGACATCCGCCCCCGGCGGACGACATCCTCGCCGCATCGGCGCTACGGTGCGCGGACCTCGGCCAGCCGGCGACGCAGGAAGCGCCGCTCGGCGGCGTTCGCGGTCAGGCTGAGAGCGCGCTCGTAGGCGACGCGTGCCGCCTCGAACCGGCCCAGCCGTCGCAGCAGGTCCGCCCGTGCGGCATGGAGGTACGGGTACTCGGCGAGGACGCCGCTCGCGACGATCGCGTCGATGCGGGCAAGCCCGGCCTCGGGCCCCTCGGTCATCGCCACGGCCACGGCGTGATTGAGTGCCACCACCGGTGATGGCGTGCGCCGCTCGAGCTCCGCATACAGGGCCACGATCTGCGGCCAGTCGGTGGCGTCGGGCGTCTCCGCACCATCGTGGAGGGCGGCGATGGCAGCCTGGAGCTGGTACGGCCCGGGCGTGCCCATCCGGAGGGCACGCTCCACGAGTGCCGCACCCTCGGCGATGCGGGTGACATCCCAGCGCCCGCGGTCCTGGTCGGCGAGGAGGACGAGCTCGCCGTCGTCGCCGACCCGAGCGGCACGTCGCGCGTCGTGGAGGAGCATCAGGGCGAGGAGGCCCAGGACCTCCGGCTCGTCCGGCATCAAGGCGGCGAGGACGCGGCCCAGGCGGATGGCCTCCGCGCACAGCTCGCGACGGACGAGGGTCTCCCCCGACGATGCCCCGTAGCCCTCGTTGAAGATGAGGTACAGGACCTGGAGGACCCCGCCCAGGCGCTCGGGCAGGAGGTGGTCGGGCGGGACGCGGTAGGGGATGCCGGCGTCCCGAATCTTCCGCTTCGCCCGGACCAGGCGCTGGGCGAGCGTCGGCTCGGGGACGAGGAAGGCCCGCGCAATCTCGGGCGTCGCGAGGCCGCCCAACGTTCGGAGTGTCAGCGCGACCCGGGCGTCGAGGGGCAGGGCCGGGTGGCAGCAGGTGAAGATGAGGCGGAGGCGATCATCCTCGATCGGCATCGGGTCCTCCTCGGCCGGCTCCCCGGCCGCCAGCTCCTCCTCGACGAGCTGTTCCCGGCCGAGCTGCTCGGTCTTCTCGACCAGCCGTCGGCGCCGGCGCAGCCGGTCGATCGCCCGGTTGCGCGCGGTCGTCGTGATCCAGGCACCGGGGTTGGGAGGCGTGCCGGCGAGCGGCCAGCGTTCGAGCGCCGTCAGGAAGGCGTCCTGGACCGCCTCCTCGGCAAGGTCGAAGTCGCCCGTGGAGCGGATCACGGCCGCGAGGACGCGGCCCCATTCCTCGCGGAAGGTGCGCTCGACGGCCTCGCTCGCGACGGGCGCCCCGGTCAGCTCGCGCCGCTCCCACTCGCCATCGCGTATGCGGGCGGGAGGACCCAGATCGGGCGGATCTCGATCGTCCCGCGCCTGGCGGCCGGGATCTTGGCGGCCATCTCGATGGCCTCGTCGAGGTCGTGGCACTCGAGGAGGTAGAAGCCGCCGAGAGCCTCCTTCGTCTCGGCGAACGGGCCGTCGGTGACGATCGTCTGGCCGTCGCGGATCCGGACCGAGGTCGCGGTCGAGGTCGGCTCGAGGGCCTCGCCGGCGATGAACTGGCCGCGCCGGCGCGACTCGGCCGTGAAGGCCGCGTAGTCGCCGAGCTCGGTCGCCATCGCCCCGTCGCTGGCCGCCGACGGCGCGGCGCCCTCCGGGAGATAGATCAGGAGCAGGTACTGCACGGGCGGCCTCCGATGGGAGCGGCGGGTGCCGCTACGAGGACGACGAACGGATCGAGGCGGAATCGACGGCGGCGTGTACCGGCTCGGTGAGGAAGCGCCCGGCCGAGGCGGGGATCTCCGGTTCGGGGGCAGCCGGCTCGCTGTGCCGCCGCGCCATCTCGGCAGTGAGGACCTCCCCGAGGGTCGCCAGCCATCCCTGGAACTGCGGCCCGACCTCGGGAAGGACGGCCTCGAGGAACGCCCGGTCCTTGGCCGAGCGCGGCCGCCCGAAGCGGAAGTGGACCATCGTCCGGTCATCGCCGAGGGGCTCCAGGACCTGCTGCGACTTCAGCTTCGGCGCACCCGGGATGGGCATGAGGGAGTTCAGGGTCACGTACTCGAACGGCCGCCAGTCGAGAATCTCCTCGACCACGGCGGCCTTGCCGTGGACGCAGTGGTTGACGGTCCCCGTGCCGCGTCGCCCGCTGCCACTCTCCTCGACGATCCTGATCGTCCCGCTCTGCCACAGGACGCGGAGGGTCGGCGAGGTGAGGTAGTCCCAGGTGATCGCCGGCGGGGCCGGCAGCTCGATGTCGAGGGAGACCGCCAGCTCGCTGTCGGGAATGGTCACCCGGGCCCGGTCCAGCTCGGCGGTCCATGCGGCTCCCAGGTCCTCGACCCACAGGTCGACCTCGCCGAGGTGCTCGTACGCCTGGCGCTGCGACGTGAGGCCGAGGGCCACGGGATCCGTGCCCATGGCGGCGATGCAGGCGCCCGTGTAGGCGGCGTAGGCCGAGATCCCGGTGGTCGCCACGATGTCGTTCTTGAGGAGGCGGTGGGCGACGACGACGTCGCTGCCGACGAGCTCCTCGCGACCCGCCATCCGCTGGCGGACGACCAGCCCATGGTGGGCGAGGAACTTGAGATCGAGATCGGGGATCCGGATGCAGGCGTTGCAGTCGCAGCGCGAGGCGCGGGCGATGTCACGGAGGCGGCGGCGGAAGGCGAAGTAGGTGCGCTCCACCATGTCCAGGAGGGCCGAGCCGTCGATGGCCTCCGTGATCGCGAACATGAAGGCGGCGTCGCCCTCGAGCTTGGCCAGCCGAAAGGTCGGCCGGAGGGCCCCGACGACGGTGTCGATGAGGTCGGCCAGGATGTCCTGGGCGTGGTCGAGCTCGACCGCGGCAAGGTAGCCGGTGTAGCCGGACAGGTCGGCGATCAGGAGGCAGGCGGGTTCTGGCTTGTTCAGCATCGCTCCACGGAGTGCGGGCTCCGATCATCCCGGCTGTGACCGGCGATGTCGAGGGGGAGGTATCGTCTGGCCATGCCACCGCAACCGGAGGTCCTCCAGATCGACGGCCGCGAGGTCACGATCACCAACCCCGACAAGGTCTTCTTCGCCGAGGCCGGGGTGTCGAAGATCGATCTCGTCCAGTACTACCTCGCCGTGGCCGAGGGGGCGCTGCGGGGGGTCCGCGGCCGGCCGATGGCCCTCAAGCGCTTCGTCAACGGCGCGGCCGGCGAGGCCTTCTTCCAGAAGCGGGCGCCGGACAACCGGCCCGACTGGCTGCGGGTGGCGACGCTGTCCTTCCCCTCAGGCCGGACGGCCGACGAGATCGTGGTGGACGACGCGGCGGGCCTCGCCTGGATCGTCAATCTCGGCTGCCTGGATCTCAATCCGCACCCGGTCCGGGCCGACGACCTCGATCATCCGGACGAGCTGCGCGTGGACCTGGACCCCGTCCCGGGGATCGAGTGGGCCCAGATCCGCGATGTGGCGATGGTCGCGAAGGAATCACTGGAGGCCGTCGGGCTCGTGGGCTGGCCGAAGACGTCGGGTTCCCGCGGGATCCACATCAACGTCCGGATCTCCCGGGAGTGGACGTACCCGGAGGTCCGGCGAGCGGCCCTGGCCCTGGCCCGGGACGTGGAGCGGCGGGCGCCGGCGATCGCGACCTCGAAGTGGTGGAAGGAGGAGCGCCACGGCGTCTTCCTCGACTACAACCAGAACGCCAAGGACCGGACCGTCGCCTCTGCCTACTCGGTTCGGCCCCTGCCCGACGCCCGGGTCTCGACACCGCTCACCTGGAACGAGCTGCCGACCTGCGAGGCCGAGGAGTTCACGGTGGCGACGGTGCCGGCGCGGTA
>JACQEH010000087.1 GCA_016200675.1 Chloroflexota bacterium
CCGTCCTGGACCTGATCCCGACGGCCCTCATCCCCGACGGGACACGCCTCTACCCCGTGGGCCGCCTCGATCTCGACTCCGAGGGCCTCCTGCTGCTCACCAACGACGGCACGTGGGCCGATCACGTCCTGCATCCCCGCTTCGGGGTCCAGCGCGAGTACGCGGTCGGGCTCGAGCAGGCCCTGGACCATGAGCAGGCACGTGCCCTCCGGGAGGGCATCCGCCTCGACGAGGGGGTCGCGACGCTGGCCGCGCCGCTCCGGCCGGCGACCGCGGTCGAGACCCGGGCGCTGGTGGGGCTCCTTGACCCGGTCCCGCCCGCCGACCTCGTCTGGTACCGGGCCGTCCTGGCCCAGGGCTGGAAGCGCCAGCTGCGGCGGATGTTCGCGGCGGTCGGGGCGCCGATCCAGCGCCTCGTCCGCGTCCGCATCGGGACCGTCCGCGTGGACGGCATCCGGACCGGCCGCTCGCGGCTCCTCAAGGCGCCAGAGATCCGCCAGCTCGGGGCCGCGCCGGGCGCGCAGGCGTCGCCGACGCGGGCCAGCAATCCGCAGCTCCCGGCCAGGGCGCGTTCGGTGGTCCCCGGCCAGCGGCCGGGCGGCCCGCGCCGGCCGAAGCCGAAGCCGAAGCCTGGCACCGGGCCCGGCCCGCGCCACCAATGACCCTTGACGCCGGGAGGCGGCGCCTCTAGGTTCACGCCATGGCTGTCCTGGCGCATGAGCCCGTGATCAGTGGGTCGCCGGCCGTCGAGGCGGTCGGGCTGCGCAAGCAGTTCGGGACGGTCGTCGCCGTGGACGGAATCGACCTGGCCCTCGCGCCGGGACGGATCTACGGCCTCCTCGGCCCGAACGGGTCGGGCAAGACCACGCTCATCAGGCTCCTCGCCGGCCTTGCCCGGCCGACGTCGGGCGAAGCGCGAATCCTGGGCACCCGGATGCCGTCGCGGCCGATGCTCGGCAGGATCGGCTACATGCCCCAGGCCGAGGCGCTCTACCCGGACCTGTCGGTGGGCGAGAACCTGCGCTTCTTCGGCGCCCTCCAGGGGGCCGCCGGCTCGAGTGCGATCGACCGGGTGATGGCGCTCGTCGACCTTGCCGATCGCGCCGACAGCCCCGCCGCCGAGCTCTCCGGCGGGATGCGCCGCCGGCTGTCGCTGGCCTGCACGCTCGTCCACGAGCCGCCGGTCCTTTTCCTCGACGAGCCGACTGTCGGCGTCGATCCGGCCCTCCGCGTCCAGTTCTGGTCGCACTTCCGGCGGCTCGCCGGCGCGGGGACCACGATCCTCGTGGCTAGCCACGTGATGGACGAGGCTGATCGCTGCGACGACCTGCTCTTCATCCGCTCCGGCAGGGTGATCGCCCACGGGACCGGCGCGGAGCTGCGGGCCAGCGCTGCCACCGACAACCTCGAAACCGCCTTCCTGCGCTTCGCGGGCCTCGATGCCGAGGGCCGGCCGGTCGCGGACGGGTCGAACGCATGAGCGCTCGGCGCGTGGTTGCCGTGGCTCGCCGGATCGCCGAGGGCTTCCGGCGGGACCACCGCTCGCTGGCCCTGCTCATCGTCGCGCCGCTCCTGGTGACGGCCCTCCTCGGGTGGGTTCTCCGGGGGTCGGTCGCGGGTACCCTCGAGGTGACCGTGGCCGGGGCGCCACCTGCCTTCGTGACCGCGATGCAGGCCGCGGCGCACAAAGCGCCGGGTGGGATCGAGGTCGCGGTCGGGATGGCAGCCGACGAGGCCGCGGCCCGCGACGCCGTCCGCAGCGGTGCCAGCGACATGGCCCTGGTCTTCAGCGGCAGCGGCGGGCACGTCGGGCTGACGCTCGTGACCGAAGGCTCGGACCCCGCGGCCGAGGGCGGCGAGCTCGCCGCGGTGCAGCAGCTGATCGTGGCGGCCGCCGGATCCCTGCTCCCGGTGCCCGGCGTCCAGTTCCCGACGATCACCCGGGAGACCATCTACCTGTCCCCGGACGCGGACCAGCTCGACGCGCTGGCGCCCGTCTTCCTCGGCCTCTTCGCCTACTTCTTCGTCTTCATCCTGACCGGCATCAGCTTCCTCC
>JACQEH010000090.1 GCA_016200675.1 Chloroflexota bacterium
ATAAAGCAACCCGGCAATCGCGCCGGACGTAAAGCCGAGCAAGCCGCGAAACGCATTCAGCAGCCCAAAACTTTCGGCGCGTTCAGCGACGGATCGGGCGGCGATTCCGGTTCCGGTTCACCCACGCAGTCCCCGAAGCCGTCGGAAACGCCCGGCCCGTAGGCTGCACCTTCCTGGGCTGGCCGAGCCGCGGCGGGTCGCGGCGCGCGGTCAGTTACCCTGCTCCCGCGATGATCGTCGTCTGCGGGAGCCTCGAGCCGATCGGCCGCCACGAGGGCCCGGCCGTGGCGCTGGCTGAGCGGGCCGCTTGGGCCGGGGCTTCCGTCCAGGTGATCGGCATCGTCCCGGACGGGCCGTCCGGCGATCGGCGCCTGATCGAGCTCGGCGCCGCCGGCGTTGGCCACGCGGCGGTCCTTCGCAGCACGGCTCGCGCGCTGGAGCCGGCCGACGTCGACCTCGCCCTTCGATACCTGCCCGACATCCGCGTGGTGGTCGACGCCTCGGGTGCGGCCACCCTGCACGCGACGCTGGCGGAGGGAGCGACCTACGCCGGCGCCTCATTCATCCTCATCGGCGACGTGTCCGCTCCGGCCCCCGCCATCGACCTCCCTGACTCGGCGATCGTCCTGCAGGCCCCGACTGACGACCCCGACGGCACCTTTGCTGGCTTCGTCGGCGCCTTCGCCGCCCGCCTCGACGGAGGCGCCGTCCCGGCGGACGCGTGGGCGGCGACCGTCCGCGCCCTGGCCGTCGATCCGGTTACAGCAGGCCCAGGTCGTCGGAGTCGCGCAGCGGACGACTGAGGCCGCCGCCTGCACCGGGATCGGCGATCTCGACTTCCGCGATCAGCCCCGGCCCGTCGTTCCGGACGTCGTTCACGGCCCGGCTCACTGGGTACAGCTCCAGCTCTCCGTCTGGCGCAGGAACCAGCAGGCCGTTGAGCTCTCCGGGATCGGGAAGCGCGGGATCCAGCCACCGGTCCCAGGCCTCGCGCGGGATGACGACCGGCATCCGATCGTGGATCGGTCGCATGAGGTCGTTCGGGGTCGTCGTCACGATCGTGAAGGTCCGCCGGACCTCGTCGGTCTCGGGATCGCGCCAGCCGGCCCACAGGCCGGCCAGGGCGAGCGGCCGCCCATCGGTCCGGATGATCCGGAAGGGCTGGCGGACCTTCCCGTCACGGCGCCACTCGTAGAACGAATCGACCGGCACGAGGCAGCGGCGCTTCCGAAACGCCTCGCGGAAGACCGGCGAGGTAGCGAGCGTCTCGGCCCGGGCGTTGAACATCCGGGTGCCGACCCTGGCGTTCTCGGCCCAGTGGGGGATCAGGCCCCAGCGATAGGCCTTGATCGCCCGTCGCTCCTCCCGCTGGACGACGACCGCCGCGTCGCCCGTGGGCGCCACGTTGAAGCGTCCGCCCGACTGGGCGGCGAGATCCTCCGCCTCGAAGATCTCGGCAAGCTCCGAGGTCGGCCGTTCCTGGGTGAAGCGTCCGCACATGGCGGCGTCTAGTATCGTCGGGCTGATGGCAGACGACCTTCCGACCCCCTCCCACGCCGACCTCGCGGCCGCCGTGGCCTCTCAGGGGCCGCTCGATCGCGCGACCGCCCTCGGCCTCCTCGATCGCGCCGCCGAGCTCCTTGCCGCCGGCGAGTACCTGCCCGCCGCGCGGGCGTACCAGCGGGTCGCGGGCGTTGACGACGCCGCGATCACGGCCGCGGCCTGGCTCGGGCTCGGCGAGGCCCTCTACCGGCTGGACCACGAGACCGAGGCGGTGGCCGCCTGGGAATCGGTCCTCCGACTTTCCGAGACGCCCTCGACGTACACCGCCTGGCGGAACGTCGCGGCGGCGCGCGTCCGCGCGGGCGATCTCCGTGAGGCCGTGACCGCATACCGGGAGGCGGACAAGCGCGCGCCGGTGGAGGACAAGGCGGAGATCGCCTCGCGCCTCGGCTGGCTGGCCAAGGAGACCGGCGACACGGGCGCCGCGCGGCGCTACTTCGCCCGCAGCCGGGGTGACGGACCGGCGATCCCGCTGGCCTGGCTGATCCTCGGGGCGACGGTCATCGTCTCGTTCTTCGCCCTCTCGACCGACGGCACGCAGGCCGCGCTGGCCCTCGAGCTGGACAAGCAGGCGCTCGCCCACGGCGAGCTGTATCGCCTCTTCAGCGTCACCCTCGTCCACGCCAACCTGGTCCATCTCGCGGTCAATATGTACGCCCTGTACCTCCTGGGGCCGCTCGTCGAGGGCATCTGGGGATCGGCGACCTTCGGGCTCTTCTACCTCCTGACCGCCGCGGCGGCCTCGACGGTGAGCTTTCTGGCCAGCCCCGAGCCGAGCGTCGGCGCCTCAGGGGCGATCTTCGGGCTTGTGGGCGTCGCCCTCGCCGGGACCCGCATCCACAACCCGGTCCTGGACCGCCGGGCCCGGGCGATCGTGCCCCAGCTCGGCACGATCGTCGTGATCAACCTCGTCTTCGGCTTCGCCGTCGGCGGCGGCATCGACAACGCGGCCCACCTCGGAGGCCTCGCGGCGGGCCTCTGGCTGGGGCTCTTCGTGCCGCCCGGCCGCGTCCGGACCCTGCGCGACTTCTGGCAGTCGGGCGAGGGCGGGCGATCGAACGCCCGGACCGTGGTCATTGCGCTGCTCGGGATCCTCGGCCTCGTGGCGGCCATCGCCGCCGGCCTCGCCGCCGGCGGCGTGACGATCGGGGCCTGAGGCCGGGATGTTCGCGACCCTCCTCGGTGGACTGCCGCGCCCTGGCGGCCGGGACCGTGAGCCCCTTGCGTCCGATGACGCCGCCGTCGTCGCCGCCCTCGAGGCCCAGGCGGCGGCCGGCCTCGGACCGTTGACCGACGGTCGTCTCCGGGCCGGCGGCGTCCTGGGGGCCTTCAGCGACCTCGAGGGCATCGCCGGCGGTCCCGACCACCCGCGGCTCGTCAGCGCACCGGTGTGGCGTGCACCGCTGACCGTCGAGGCGTGGCGCTTCGCCACTGCCCGTTCGACCGGCCTGGTGAAGCAGGCCCTGCCGGGGCCCTACACCCTCGGCCGACGCCTCGGCGCGGACGGGGCCGAGGCGGCGACCATGGCCTTCGCGGCCGCGATCCGGTCGGAGGTCCGGGCCCTGGCGGACGCGGGTTGCGCCTTCATCGAGATCGAGGAGCGCGATGCCCACCGCATCGGGAACGATGTGATCGAGCGTGCCCGGTTCGTACGCGCGCACGGCCTCCTCCTCGACGGGCTCGAGGGCGCCCACTGCTCCCTGGCGATCATCGGCGGCAGCGCCGACGCGGCCGGCATCGAGACCATCCTCGCGGCGCCGTATCCGAGCCTTGCCGTCGACCTCATCGCGGGACCCGACAACTGGCGGCTCGTTCGCGGCGTGCCCGGCGATCGCGGCATCGTCTGCGGCGCGATGTCCCCGCAGGCCGGGAGCGACGATGGGCCGGAGATGCTGATCTGGGCGGCCGCCTATGCCGCGTCTGGCAATGGCCGCGGGCGGGCGCGGGTGGGCCTGGCCACCGCCGGCGGGCTCGAGCACCTCTCATGGCTGGACGCGATCCGCAAGATGGAGCGCCTCGGAGCAGCCGCGGCCCTCGCCGCGGGCCCGCTGTCGGAGGCGGCGCCGCACCTCGATCCCCGCGCCCTGGACCTTCGGAGCGCGGCCCTCGGCCGCTACTCCGGCCCGCCCACGGCACGACCTCGCCCCGATCCAGAAGGACCTACCTGAGGACCGGCATCCGGCACGGTCTGGCCCAGGCCGATGGCGCTCCCGCGCCGCCATCGGCGCTCAATCGGCGCGCCATCGGGGCTCAATCGGCACGCCATCGGCGCTTGATTCCGCCCGCTCCGGAGGCGCATCATCGACGCCTTCCCGGCCCGTCCACAGGAGGTCCCGACCGTGGTGGCTCACGTTTCACTCACCGTCAACGGGAAGCCGCGGGAGGTGGACGTCGAGCCGAGGAGGTTGCTCGTCCAGCTCCTCCGTGAGGACCTGGACCTCACCGGGACGCACGTCGGCTGCGACACCTCGCAGTGTGGCGCCTGCACGGTCCACGTCGACGGCAAGGCCGTCAAGTCGTGCACGATGCTAGCGGTCCAGGCCGACGGCACGACGGTCACCACCATCGAGGGGATGGCCACCGCCGAAGGCCTCCACCCGCTCCAGGCGGCCTTCTGGGAGCACCACGGCCTCCAGTGCGGCTTCTGCACGCCGGGGATGATCATGGCCGCGGCCGACCTCCTCGCCCGGACCACCGAGCCCACCGATGCCGAGATCCGCCACGCAATCGAGGGCAACTTCTGTCGGTGCACCGGCTACCAGAACATCGTCACCGCGATCCGCGCGGCGGCGGTCGTGATGCGGACCGGCGTGGCGGCCCCGAGCGGCGCCGTCCAGGGAGGCATGTGATGGCCATCGACATGCTCGGCAAGCGCGTCAAGCGCGTCGAGGACCAGCGCCTCATCTCCGGGGCGGGTCGCTACGTCGACGACATCAAGCTCCAGTCGATGGCCCACTGCGCCATCCTCCGGAGCCCCTATGCCCACGCCCTGATCCGCGGCATCGACACCTCGAAGGCCAGGTTGATGCCGGGCGTCCTCGACGTCATGATCGGGGCCGACATCCCCTACAACCCGCTGCCAATGGCCTGGCCGGCCGGCGGTTCGGCGGGCCTGCGGAACAACGTCAACACGCCCCGGGCCCTTGCGACCGACAGCGTCAAGTGGACGGGCGAAGGGGTCGCGGCCGTCATCGCCGAGACGCCCGAGCAGGCGCTCGACGCCCTCGAGGCGATCGTCGTCGGCTACGACCCGCTGCCGGCGGTCGTCGACGCCGAGAAGGCGACGCTGGCCGGGGCACCACAGCTCCACGAGAACGCGCCGAACAACATCGTCTTCGAGTGGGCGGTGGGCGACAAGGCGGGCACGGCCGCCGCCGTCGATGCGGCCGACGTCGTCGTCCGCCAACGCCTCGTCAACCAGCGGCTGATCCCCAATCCGATGGAGACCCGCGGCGATATCGGCCTCTACAACCCCGGCACGGATGAGTACACGATCTGGATGTCCAGCCAGACGCCCCACATCCAGCGGCTCCTCCTGGCGGCCTTCGTGATGGGCGTGCCGGAGCACAAGATCCGCTGCATCAGCCCCGACGTCGGGGGCGCCTTCGGGACCAAGATCTTCACCTACGCCGACTACCCGATCGTCCTCCTCGCCTCGAAGCGGCTGGGCGGCCGGCCGGTCAAGTGGATCGAGGGCCGGCGCGAGAACTACCAGGCGACGATCCACGGGCGGGACCACATCACCTACCTCGAGGTCGCCGGCAAGCGGGACGGGGAGGTCACGGCCATCCGGGTCAAGACCTTCGCCAACCTCGGTGGCCGCCTCTCCACGATCGGCCCCGGCATCCCGACGACGCTCTACGCCCGCGTCCTCTCGGGCTGCTACCGGATCCCGCATGTCTATGCCGAGGTCGTCGGCGTCTACACCAACACGGTCTTCGTCGACGCCTATCGGGGCGCCGGCCGGCCCGAGGCGACGTACGTCATCGAACGGGCGATGGATCTCTTCGCCAACGAGATCGGGATGGACCGGGCAGAGGTCCGGCGGCGCAACTTCATCGCGCCGGAGGGCTTCCCGTACGAGAACCCGTCGGGCCTCGGGACGGCCAGCGGCGGGGCCAAGATCTACATCGACTCCGGCAACTACGAGCCGGCGATGGACAAGGCCCTGGAGATGGCCGGCTACGCTGGCATCGAGAAGGCCAAGGCGGCGGCGCGCGCCCGGGGCAAGTACCTCGGCATCGGCCAGTCCAGCTACCTCGAGGTCTGTGGCGTCGCGCCGTCCAAGTGGATCGGGGCCGTCGGCGAGGGTTGGGGCGCCGCGATGTGGGAGTCGGCCAACATCAAGGTCCACCTGACGGGCAAGGTCGTCATCACCATGGGCACCCAGCCCCAGGGCCAGGGCCATGAGACGACCTATGCCCAGATCATCGGCCACGAGCTGGGCATCCCGATGGAGGACATCGTCGTTCAGCACTCCGATACGCAGGGCACGCCGTTCGGATACGGGTCGTACGGCTCGCGGACCTCGTCGGTCGGGAGCACCGCCGCCATCAAGGCCGCCGCCAAGATCCGGGAGAAGGCTCGCCGCTACGCGGCCCACATGCTCGAGGCCTCGGTCGAGGACATCGAGGTCGAGGGCGCGAACTACTTCGTCAAGGGCTCGCCCGAGGTGAAGAAGACGTTCCAGGAGATCGCCTTCGCCCTCGATCTCGCCTTCGATGCCCCCGAGGGCATGGAGCCGTACCTCGACGAGACGGCCTACTACGACACCCCGAATTGCACGTGGCCGTTCGGGACCCACGTCGCGCTCGTCGAGGTCGACGAGGCGACCGGGCAGGTCGAGCTGGTCAGGTACGTCGCCGTCGACGATGTCGGCAACAAGATCAACCCCATGATCGTGGACGGCCAGCTCCACGGCGGCATCGTCCAGGGCGTGGGGCAGGCCCTCTGGGAGGGCGCGGTCTATTCGGACGACGGCCAGCTCCTGTCGGGCTCGATGCTCGACTACGCGATCCCGCGGGCGAGCTGGCTGCCGACGCTCGAGCTCGACGAGACCGTCACGCCGTCGCCGGTCAACCCGCTGGGCGTCAAGGGCGTCGGCGAGGCGGGGGCCATCGCCAGCACGGCGGCCGTGGCCAATGCCGTGAACGACGCGCTCAAACCGTTCGGGGTGAAGCACCTCGACATGCCCCTCACGCCGCAGGTGGTGTGGAAGGCCATGCAGTCGACGAAGGGAGCCCAGGCATGATCCCGGCGGCCTTCGACTACGTCCGCGCGACCTCGCTCGACGACGCCCTCAAGCGCCTGGCGACTGCCGGCGGCGGGGCCAAGGCGATCGCCGGCGGCCAGAGCCTCCTGCCACTCATGAAGCTCCGCCTGGCGCGGCCCGAGACCCTCGTGGACATCGGGCGACTGGCCGAGCTCAAGGGGGTCCACCGGCTGCCCGACGGGCGCGTCGCGGTCGGGGCCCTGACGACCTACGACGAGATGCTCCGCGACCCGATCCTCCGCCACTACGGCCTGCTGGCCGACGCGATCCCGAACATCGGCGACGTCCAGGTCCGCAACCGGGGCACGATCGGGGGCTCCATCGCCCACGCAGACCCGGCGTCCGACATGCCGGCGATCCTGCTGGCCCTCGATGCCGAGGTCGTGGCCCGGTCGTCACGCGCCGAGCGGGTCATCCCGATCACGTCGTTCTTCGAGGGCGCCTTCGCCAGCGTCCTCCACGACGACGAGCTGATCACGGAGGTCCGCCTCCCGGGTGGTCGCGACGACGTCGGCTCGGCGTACCGGGCCATCGAGCAACCGGCCAGCGGCTACTCGATCGCGGGCGTGGCCGCAGTGGTTGGGGCGCACGACGGCACGGGTTGGCGGTACTGCGCCGTCGGCGTCACCGGGGTGGGGGATCACCCGTACCGGGCCGCAGCCGTGGAGAAGGCCGTCATCGGCGGCGAGTCGCTGGCGCAAGCGGCCGCACACGCGACGGACGGCGTGACGGTCGCCTCGGATATCCATGCCGATCGTGAGTACCGGACCCACGTCGCGTCGGTCCAGGTGCTCCGCGCCCTGGAGGCGGCGATCGCCCGGCTCGGGTGAAGGTCGCCCGGATCACGCTCGGGACGGCTGGGCCGGCCTCGCTGGCCGGCGCCGTCCTGACGCGCGACATCGACGTCGCCGGGGAGCGCTGGGCCAAGGGTCGCCGCCTGACCCGCGAGGACCTCGCGCGCCTGGGGCAGGCCGTGCCGCACGTCGAGGGCCGGCCGATCAGCGTCTTGCTGCCGGACGCGGACGAGGTCCACGAAGACGAGGCAGCCCGGCGCCTGGCCGTGGCGGTCGCGGGTCCTGGGCTCGAGGCCGGGGAGCCGGCGCAGAGCCGGATCGACCTGCGGGCGGCCGTGGCCG
>JACQEH010000091.1 GCA_016200675.1 Chloroflexota bacterium
AATTCCTGCTCGGCAAAGATGTTTTCCAGCACCACGCCGATGCCGCGCTCCTTGCGTTCGCGCGTGAGCCGGAAGGCCTCCTCGGCGGTCGCCAGGGCGCGCTGCAAGGTCGTGAGCTGGTCGCGGAGGGAGTGGACGCGCGGGAATACTCGGGTGTCTGGTTGTCGGACGTGCCCCTGGCGGTAAGCGACGAGGCGCGAGGCGAAGACCTCGTCGTGGAGATCCCGGAGGAGGTGGTACAGCCGTTCGAGTGGGCCGCAGAAGCCCAGACCTGTCGCGGGTTCTTCGTGCCTGCCGCGGTTCTCAATCGATATCCGGTCCGTGTCCCGACGAACGAGGAGCTCTCCGTGCGCGCCCACGAGGGGGTGGATCCGGCCGAGATGGTCGATGCCCACGAGCGTCTGAAGCGGCAATCACCGCCCGCCGTCGGCCTGCCGACGGACTGACATGGTCGGCACGCGTCGTCCTGGGGTTCGTCGCGGTTCCGCTGATCTGGCGCTCAGCGCCGTCTCACATGAGATTCAGGACCACCTGCCAGCCTGGGACATCAGTCAGATGAAGTCCGAGGAATTGCCACGATGGCTCGGTCTGCAGCAGACCGGCAGGTGACCGTTGGCGCCGCACCTGGGCGGCGCCATCTCCTTGCGCGCCAGATCCTCACCCTGGTTCGACGCGCCCTGCCGCCCACAAGCCAATTGGAGCTGATCCTGGCGTCGGACGCGCTGCCAGGCCGGACAACCGCCGCCAGAGTCGTGATCGCGGGTCCGGACGCCCTCGCACGGATGCTGTGGCCGCCGTCCGCGGACGCGCTCGGTGAGGCCTACCTGCGCGGCGACATCGAATTCGAAGGCGACATCTGGACGGCCGTCGATGCCGGCCGATCGTTCGATCTTCGCCGGCTCGGACGCGACCTGCCCCGGCTCACCCGCCTCGGGCTCGAGCTCCGGCGTGGTGCAGCCCCGGCGCAGTCTCTTCGGCGCAGCGCCCGGCTCTCTGGGCGGCGCCACTCGCGGGCGCGCGACCTTGCGGCCATCCGCTTCCACTACGACGTCGGGAACGAGTTCTACTCGCTCTGGCTGGATCGCCGACTCACCTACTCGTGCGCGTACTTCGAGACCCCGGACACCACGCTGGACGATGCCCAGGAGGCGAAGCTCGACCTCATCTGCCGGAAGCTCCGGCTGGAGCCCGGCATGCGCTTGCTCGACATCGGCTGTGGCTGGGGATCGCTCGTCATGTTCGCCGCCGAACGGTACGGCGTCGAGGCGAAGGGGATCACGCTGTCGGCCGCCCAGGCCGAGTGGGCGACGTCCGAGATCGGGCGCCGCGGCCTCGAGGGCCAGGCGAGCGTCGCGATTCGCGACTACCGCGATCTCGACGGGCTCGGGTCGTTCGACGCCGTCGCCTCGGTCGGCATGTTCGAGCACGTCGGTCGCGAGCGGCTGGATCAGTACTTCGGGGCCGCGCTCGGCGCCCTTCGGCCGGGCGGACTGTTCGTCAATCACGGCATCGCCACGACGGCGACCGGCGGTGGTCTCCGGCCACGCTGGTTGCGCTTCGGCGATGGCGGTTTCGTCGGCCGCTACGTCTTCCCTGATGGCGAGCTGGTTACGGTCGAGGACGCCGTCGGCTTCGCCCGCCGGGCGGGCTTCGAATTGCTCGATGTCCAGTCTCTGCGGCCGCAGTACGCGCTCACGCTGAAGGCCTGGGTCGAGCGCCTCGAAGCATCGTCCGAGCAGGCCCGCGAGCTCGTCGACGAGGAGGTCTACCGCACCTGGCGGATCTACATGGCCGCGTCGCGGCGGGGGTTCGAGGACGGATCGCTCGACGTCGCCCAGCTGCTCCTCGCCCGGCCCGGGGCCGATGGCCCGGCGGACCTGCCGCTCCGGCCATGGTGGCGGGAATGACCGTATCGGTTCGGAGCGCGTTCCTGCCACGGGCGATCGCCGTCGTCACCTTCGGTGTCGCGTTCGGCTTCCTGGAGGCGGCCGCGGTCGCCTACCTGCGTTCCGCCATCGAGGCTGGTGCGGTCGTCGCGGCCCAGGATCCGGCAACCCTCGGAACGTTCGAGGCCGTCGAGAGCGGCCGCGAGGCGGCCACGCTCGTCATGATCGCCGCCATCGGCTGGCTCGCCGGTGGCACGGGGCTGGAGCGGCTGGCCTGGGCGGCCGTGGTCTTCGGCGTCTGGGACATCGTCTACTACGTCGGCCTGCGCATCGCGATCGGCTGGCCGCCATCGCTCGATACCTGGGATGTCCTCTTCCTCCTCCCCTCCCCCTGGGTCGGGCCGGTCTGGGCGCCGATCGTGGTGAGCGCGGCGCTCATCGCGTCCGGCATGACCGCGGCCGGACGACTGCGGGCGGGGCGGCAGATCGTGGTCGGTCCCGTTCGGGCGCTTGCCGCCCTCGGCGGCGGCGGCCTGGTGATCGCCAGCTTCCTGGTCGATGTGCCCCGAGTCCTGGCCGGCGAGGCGCTGGCCTGGACCGGAGGGCCGCCCTTCTGGGCCGGCATGGCCCTTGCAACGACGGCGACCGTGAGCGCCATGGCCGGGCGACCGACCGCGCCTGCGCGACCGGGGTTGCACCTTCAAGATGACACCGGAGGCCGGCCGTCAGTCGGCTCACCGGATTGATCCACTCAAGTACCAAGGAGGTCGCCAGGATGGCTGACAAGGTGAAGGATCCCGTCTGCGGCATGGAGATCAACCCCGAGAGCGCCGCCGCCAAGGAAGAGCACGAGGGCCGGACGTTCTACTTCTGCAGTCAGGCCTGCCACCACACGTTCGTCGGTGACCCGCACCGCTACGGCCATCCGAAGGATGAGCACAGCGGGCACGCCGGCCACGCCGGCCACTGACGGAACCGCCGCCGGGCCGGCGATCCACCTTCACCATCGTTCGAGGAGGAGCCCGCCAGATGGCCCGCTCTGCTGATCGACCCCGGCGCCTCGTCGCCGGGGTCGGAACCGCCATCGTGATCATCGGTGCCTCGGCCGTGATCCTCCTCCTGCCGCCGGTGATGAACCTCGGCCTCGAGATCGGCGGCTCTGCGGCCATCCTGGGCGTTTCGCCTGAGGTGGCCCAACGAGCCTCCGAGCAGTCAGTCCGGGAGCTGCTCATCGGACCCGGATCATTCACATTTGCCCTCACCCCAGGTGGGCCGCCCTTCTACGGGCCCGCCGAGGCGGCGCACATGCAGAGCGTCCGCGTCGTTGTCTACGGCTTCTTCGGCCTCCTGCTGGCCGGTGCCATCGCGATCGCCCTCGCGGCTCGAGGGCTCAGCCGACCCGATGCACTTCGGGCGGTCCGGCTGGGCGCCGCCGCGGTGGTCGTCGCCTTCGCGGCCATCGGAATCGGACTCGTGGTCGCTTTCGATGGGCTGTTCACATTGTTCCACCTGATTGTCTTCCCGGGCGGTGGCTGGCAGTTCGACCCCGCTACCCAGCGGATCGTGCAGCTCTACCCCACCGCGTTCTGGGAGTTCGCTGCGGGAACGCTAGCCGGCCTCAGCGTCACCATCGGCCTGGTCGTCCTCGCCGCGACGACGCTCCTGCTTCGGCGCCTGCGGACCGGCCGCGCTGCCCATCGCTGAGGGTCCGGGGGGCGCTCATGGTCTCGATGCATGACCTGAATCTGCCTCCGGGGCCGAACGCCTTCTCAGCATCTTCTCAGCCCCTTCTCCCGTGCCTCCAAGGCAGCCGTCGCAGTCTCGACGAACCCACGGGCGCATGTCGGCCCGAACTCCGCGCTGCCTGAGGTCCCCAGGCCACCAGCCGCTCAGGCCCCGCCGCTCACCGGAGGACCTATCGTGTTTCGTCGGCTCTCGCGCGTTCGCGTGCGTGGCGCGCATCTGCTCGCGCCCCATGCCCGCACCCGTCACGACCAGGCGCACCGTCGCCGGACAGTGACGCTCCCGCGCGCCGCCCTGCTCCTGCCGGTGTTCGGCGCTGCAGCGGTGGCCTTGGCGTTCCGGCCTGGCGCCAGTGCGACGGCCACGAAGCCGTGGACGTGGACGCCGCTCCCAGCCTCGGCGTTTGGATCCCTTCCCCCGCTCGACCGATCGGCGCCGCAATCGAGTGAAGAGAGGTGCGACGATCCCCGATCCCCCGAGGGCACGCGGACGGCTGTCACTCGCTGCGCGACCGCGCCGATCCAGCCCGACGCCACACCCGTCCGGCCGTCCGGTCCCACGCATGTCGTGGCATCGGGTGACGACCTCTGGACGATCGCGCGACGGCACTCCGCCGACCTGACCGCGATCCTGCAGTGGAACGAGGGGATCGACCCGTATCGGTTGGTGGCCGGCCAGTCAATCCTCGTGCCGGGTGGCGTGGAGATGAAGCCGCTGCCGCAGCCCGTTCGGGTGACGGTTCGCAGGGCCGCGGTTCCATCCGCGATCCCGCCGGTTCAGAACGGTGACCACAGCTGGCCGCTCCCGATTCGCGGCATCGTGACGACCCGGTTCTCGGCGGCGCACCCCGGCATCGACATCGCGGCACCGCAGGGGACTCCCGTGCGAGCCATCGCCGGCGGAACTGTGGTGTGGGCCGGCTGGAGGGACAACGGCGGCGGGTACGTCGTGGAGATCGAGCACCCGAACGGCATGCGCTCGACCTACAACCACAACAGCAAGCTCACGGTCAAGCGAGGCGACGAGGTCGCCCAGGGCGAGACGATCGCGCTCGTCGGATCGACGGGCTGGAGCACGGGTCCCCACCTGGACTTGCGGATCAACATGGGCGGCCGTCTCATCGACCCGCTCCGTTTCTATTGACGCCTGACCGCGTCCAGACGCTCTCCCGATCAACCCGGTCGGCTCCGACCCCAGCTCGATTCGATTCGAGGTGTCGGGCCGGTTCTCAGACCGATCTCACCCTTGCTTCCGCTGCCTCTCAGGCAGGTCGGCGAGCCTCGACAGGATCGCCCTGAAGGAGACCTTCCGTGAATCTTCGACGCGCCAGGCTCGCCGGACCCATGGTGCTGGCCGTTGGCCTGGCTGCCTGCGGCCAGGCCGCCAGTTTGCCGTCACCCTCTGTGGCCCCGAATATGCCTGGGATGAACATGGGCGGCGCGCCGAGCCCCAGTGCGAGCGCCGGCGCCGCGACCGGCATGAGCGGGATGGGAGCGACCGGTCTGATGGCCGATGCGCCGGTTCCGACCGATGGCGCGGTTCCGGCCACCCAGACCACCGGTCTTCAGCCGCTGCCATTCAAGCTTGACGGCACGACGAAGGTCTTCGAGCTCACGGCGAAAGCGGTCTTCTGGAAGATCAATGGCGAGACCACGGTCACGGCGCTCACCTACAACGGGACGGTTCCCGGGCCGCTCATCCGGGTTACCGAGGGCGACCGAGTCCGGGTCGTGTTCAAGAACGAGCTCACGACGCCGACGAGCATCCACTGGCACGGTCAGTTCGTGCCCTCGAACATGGATGGCGTCGCCCAACCGGAGGTCTCGCAGAAGCCGGTCATGCCCGGCCAGACGTTCACCTATGAGTTCACCGCCAATCCGGCCGGCACGTTCATGTACCACTCGCACTTCGACACCGACACGCAGATCAACGTCGGACTGTTCGCCGGTTCGTCGGCGCTGGGCAGTTCGAGCACCCCATGCACCTGCACGGCTCGGGCTTCAAGATCGTCGCCACCGACGGCTACCCGGTCCCAGCCGCGGCCCAATTGACGAAGGACACGATCCCGGTCCACCCGGGCGAGCGGTTCGACGTCGAGTTCGTCGCCGAGAACGCGGGCTCCTGGGCCCTCCACTGCCACGTCGTCCACCACACCACCAACGACGACGTCGAGCCGGGCGGCTTGCTCATGGTGATCAACGTCCAGTCGTGACCCCGAGTGACTCGAGCTCCGGGTAGTGGCCGGGTCGCCGGGCCGGAATGTGCCCCGTCGTCAAGTCACGACCGCCGACACGGCCTGTGCTGGCCACGTCAGCCGAGGGGGCGGCCAGGGTTTGCCAGCGGCTACGTGGTCTCCCCGGACACCAGACGGCTTCGTCGCCAGAGGTAGTCGCGGCGTTCCGCCCTGAGCCGAAGGAGCATCTGACGAGCGAGGAAATATGCGGCGACGGAGGCCGCGAAGACCACTCCCTGGAGACCGACTGCCTCGCCGGCCACGAGCAGCCACGCGACGGCGCCGATCACGAGGCCGACGCCGGACTCGAGGAGTTGGGTGGGAATGCGGCGGGCGCCGATCTTGCGGTCCGATGACCGCAAAGAAGATCCCGGGGGCGGTGGCATCGAAATATCGGCCAACCGGGAGCTCGATGGCGAGCGCTGCGGCGACACCCACGACTGCGGCTACGACGAGGAAGCCATCGACGGCCCAGCCTCCGAGGATGGCCTGGCGCCACGGTCCTGGATGGAGGAACGCGTACCACACCTTTGCCCCGAGAAGGCCCGACACCAGGGCAATCAGCGAAGCCGCCAGCGATCGAGTCACCGGGATGCCCGCTCCTGACAGAATCGCGGACTGGACCACGAGCGCGACCACGATACTGAGCACGCCAAGGAGCGTGAAGCTCCCGGGGATCACCCCGGGAATCCTCGCGAGGGGGGCAAGCATCGCCCAGCGTGTGTGCACGGCACCGGGAGGGCTCGACTTGAGCGCCCATCGGACCCACGACCAGCCAGCCGGAGGGATGGGTTCGGCGGAGCCTCGCCGGCTGTGGCCGGCATCACGTCGAGGCCGGAGCAGCTCCGCGCTCACGGTCCAATCGCCCGGCTCCAGGCCGTACACCCATGAGCTGACGGACACGGGCCCGCTCCCTGGGACGATACCGTCGATCGTGTCCTCCTGGACGAAGGTGTCCTGCGGGCTGGGCAGGCGATTGATCCCGACGCGTCGCCCGGACAGGCGGACCGTCGCCGAGTACGGTTCGCCGTCCTCACCGGGATCAAAGAAGTGGGTGACGACGAGCGCCTCTGGCTCGACGGCGTCGGCCACGAGCGCCGCGCCGCCCGCCGCGACGGCCGTCGGCTCGGGCAGCGCTGCGCCGGATCCGGAGCGTGCCGTCGCGACCGGTTTCGATCGAGGCGTCCCATGTCGCGCCGCCGCCGCTGCCTTACGTCGTGCCGCCCGGTTCTCCATGGGTCCTCTCCGAGTTCATTGCAAGAGTTGGTTCGAGCCGGGTCGCGAGCGGTCCGCCTGCGTGGCGCTGTGCTGCCGGGCCCGCAAGCCGGGCGCAGGCGTGGATCCGAAACGTTGGGCTACTACGGCACTGTAGCAGGGACCCGTCGTCGTGCCCGCCTGGCGAGCCGGCTCACCAAGCGGTATGCCTGTCCTCCTTCCTGCAGCTGGCAAGTCAGGGGCCAGGGGAGGCCGTCGATGGCGGTTTGATGCTGAGCGAAGGGTTCATCGTTCTCACGCGCCGGCCCGAAGCAGCCCGAGTGCGCTCGCCAGGCCGAGAGCGAGCAGTCCGGCGGTCAGGGCCCAAAGCACGGCCGATCGGCGTCGAGAATTCGCCAATGGGCCGAGCAGCGTCCGGTCGCTCGACAGCCGGACCAGGAACGTCAGTGGGATGGCGAGCACCACGACATTCAGGATCATCGTGTCGATCACGACCGACACGAGGTCCTGAGCGACGAGGGCGACGACCGCCGCGGGGACGACTTCCAGGAGGTAGAGCGCATAGAAGGCGGGCGCCTTCCGGAGCGACAGGTTGAGGCTGTGCGGCCAGTGGAAGAGTTCGGACCAGGCCCACGCCGACGAGAGCGAGATGACCACCGCCGCGAGCAGCCCCGAGCCCATGATCCCGATGGCGATGAGGATCCCGGTCGGACCCGTCGCGAGGCTGGCGAGCCCGGCCGGCAGCGCGAGACCGCCCGCCGCCTGTGCCACAGTACCTCCGGAGAGCGCGGCGGTCGCGGCGGCGATGACGATGGCCGCCATGAGGACCTCGCTGGCAACGGCGCCCACGAGCGTCTCGGCTCGTGCGGCTGGAAGGTCGGCTGGCCCGAGGCCTTTGTCGACGGTCGCCGCCTGCTGATAGAACAGCATCCAGGGCATGATCACCGCCCCAATCGTCGCCACCACGAGGTCGAGGTACCCCGGTCGATCGAAGGGTTGAAAGGGCGACAGGCCTCCGAGGACCGACCGCGGATCGGCTCCCCTGGTGACCGCGAGGACAACGAACGCGAAGAGCGCCAGCGAGAGCCCGATGGCGACAAGTTCGAACTGCCGGTAACCGCGGGTCAGCACGATCATCGAGTGGATGACCAACGCGCCGAGCACCGCCGGGACGGCACCGATCCCGATCAGGCTCGCTCCGAGGACGATCCCGGCGAACTGGGCCGTGTACGCGAGGAGATCGATGACGACCATCGAGACGACCGCGATCGCCCCCCAGCGGAAGCCGTAGCGCTCGCGGATGAGCTCGGCATGGCCGAGGCCGGTCCCAATCGCGAGTCGCGCGGTCATCTCCTGCACGAGATACAGGATGGGGATCAGGGCGATGACCGGCAGGAGGATGGCGTAGCCGAAGTCGGAGCCGCCCTTGGCCGCGGTCAAGACGCTCGGCGCGTCGACGTCGGCCAGCATCACGATCCAGGCCGGCCCGAGGACGCGGAGCATGGCGCGGACGGTCGACTGCCGTCGGGCGACGGGGAGCGGCAGAACACGTGTGGTGGCGATCGCGCCGTCGTCGGAGACCTGCATGGAGTCAGTCAACCTGCGGCGACTGGCTGGCGGGAGTGCCAAAGGGACCCTCCGCCGCGTGCGTTCTCCATCGGCTCGACGCGCCGTCGCCGACCTTTTTCACCTGGCGTGCGGGGCTCGGCGCGGCAGGAGATAGGGCAGGAAGCGAGGTGTCCTCGCCGCGTACTCCTCGTACGCATCCCCGAACTCGGCCCGGACCTCGCCTTCCTCGGAGATCGCCAGCCGTGTGTAGGCCAGGGCCAGGATCGGGAACATCAGGAGCGTCAAGAGTGTGGGCCACTGGAGCAGGAAGCCAGCCATGATCAGCAGGAAGCCGACGTACTGCGGGTGGCGGACCGAGCGGTAGGGCCCGGTCGTGGCGACCTGGTGCACCCGTTGGGCCTTCCAGAGCACCGGCCAGGCCCTGGCCAGGACGACGAACCCGGCGCCCATGACGAGATAGCTCGCGAGATGGAAGGGGCTGAGGTGCGGGTCGCCTTGCCAGCCGATGAGGTCGTTCAGTAGATGTCCACCGGCGTGCGTCGGGACCAGTCCTGGAACGCGATCACCGAGCCAGCCCGACAGCACGTAGATCGTGAGCGGGAAGCCATACATCTCCGTGAAGAGGGCGACGATGAACGCCGAGTAGGCGCCCATGACCCGCCAGTCGCGCCGCGTCCGCGGATGGAAGAAGCTGGCCGCGAACGCGATGAAGATCACCGAGTTGATCGCGACCAGGATCCACAGACCGCCGCCGAAGTCATCACCGCCCATGCATCGCGGCCTCGCCGGGGGTCGGCCGTGCGGATGGGCTCCGGTCGATGGAAGCCCCGAGCCCTCCGCCGGCATCGCTGACCATGTCCGCCCCGCCGAACGGCGCGCCGTTGGTTGACCGGTCCTCGTGACGCGAGGTTGCCGGCGTTGGGCGCCTCGCCAGGAACGTGGCGGCGAGCCGGACCAGCTGGTGCAGCCCGTGGCCCTGCTGGTCTCCGCGAGACGCACCGGCCTCATTGAACTCATCCCGGCAGCCGCGCGAGCAGAAGAAGTACGTCTCGCCGTCGCGCTCGGCGCTCACGGCTCGTTCGCGCTCGACGGCCATCTCGCAGACCGGATCTGTGGCCATCGTGACGATGTCCCGGAAGGCACCGTCCTCGAGCCACAGGACCCGGTCCGCGATGTCCCGGATCCGTTGATCGTGGCTGACGATGACGACGCTCCGACCCTGCTCCTTGGCGATCCGCCGCCGGAGCCGCATGATCTCGTGGCCGATCTTCGAGTCAAGGTTGGCGGTCGGCTCGTCGGCCAGGATGAGCGTCGGGTCGTTGATCAGCGCCCGGGCGATCGCCACCCGCTGCTTCTCGCCGCCCGAGAGCTTTTCGGGCAGGAAGTCGAGCCGCTCACCGAGGCCCAGGTCCGTGAGGAGCGCCCTGGCCCTCTCGCGAGCGGCTCGTCCCCTGAGCCCCGCGAGCTCGGCGACGAGCGCGACATTCTCCAGGACGGAAAGGGCCGAGAGGAGGTTGAAGTCCTGGAAGATGAAGCCGAACTGGCGAAGTCGGATATCCGGCAGCTGGCCCTCCGAGAGCTCGGAGATCGCGATGCCGTCGAGGTGGATCGAGCCGTCGGTGGGCTTGAGCAGCGCGCCCATCATCGACAGCAGCGTCGTCTTGCCCGAACCCGACGGACCCATGATCAGGACGACTTCTCCGGGGGCAACGGCGAGGCTGACCCCACGGACCGCGAGAACCGCCGTCTCGCCGTCGCCGAAACGCTTGCTGGCGTCACGGACGTCGAGGGTCAGGGCAGTCATGGTGTGGCTCCTCTTCGGAAGACGACCGCCGGGTCGACGCCGGCGATCTGGCGGATCGGCAGGATCGCCGCGAGGCCGGCGATGATCGCGGCGAACAGCCCGACCTTCACGAGCGACGCGACGCTGATCGAAAGCTCGAGGGCCAGGCCCGTCCGCGGCACTGCCAGCGAGAGCACTTCGGTGAAGCCGAGGGCGACGAGGAAGCCAATGGCCATGCTGAGGACGGCCTGGACCAGGACGACGCGATAGAGCACCCGGTTGCGCGTTCCAAGCGCCTTGAGCACGCCGTACTCCCGGCGCCGGGCGAGCGTCGCGACGTAGACCGTGAGGGCGACGACGGCGAGCGCGACGACGAAGCCGACGGCATCCATGATCGAGATGACGTCGGCGCTCATGTCCATGACGAGCCGCCGCTCCTGGCTCGAGAACTCCGTGCGCGTCTGGACGGTGACGCCCGGGACGTCGCGCCCGATGCTGGCGGCGACGGCGTCGGCCGACGCACCCGGCGTGACCTTGACCAGGACAAAGCTCACGAGGGGGGCGTCGCCGCGCAGTGTCCGGAAGTCGTCGAACGAGACAAACGCGACGGAGTTGACGAGGCTGGCCGTTCCCTCCGAAAGCCCGACGATGGTCGCTTCGCCACCGAGGACGGTGACTCGATCCCCGAGCGTCACGCCCGCCTTGCGGGCGAAGTCGCGGTCGACGATGGCCTCGCCGGGCCCGACCCGATCGGATCCCTCGACGATGTCCCACGGGCCGCCCATCGGGGCCTTGGCCGGCAGGCCCACGACGTAGGCGACGGCGCGCTCGTCCGCGGCGGCGATCGTGTCGGTCGCCTCGAGAATCGGCGTCAGCGTGGCGACGCCCGGGACCGCCCGGACCTTGTCGGTGACCGAGTCGGGCAGCGAGGAGGCGACCATGTGGAGGTTGCGGACGCCCGCCTGGGCAACCCAGACATCGGCGCCAGCGCGGTCGATGTACGTCGTCAGCTGGTTCGCGACGCCGGCATAGATCGCGTCCAGTGCCAACGTCAGCGAGAGGGCGAGCGCGACACCCCCCACCGAGACGAGAAGGCGGACGCGGTTGCCCGCAAGGCTGCGGCGCGCCAGCACGAGCGTTGCGCTCATCCTCGGAAGACCTCCGCCGGCTCGAGCCGGGCCACGGCGCGGGCCGGGATGAGCGCCGCCAGGAGGGCCATGACGAGACTGGCAGCCAGCACCACGCCGACCGCCGCCGGCTCGATCTCGACCCGGAACTGGGGCCGCCACGCCATGAGGGCGGCACCGGCCGCATAGGCGAGCCCGACACCTCCTGCGGCACCCGCGGTGGCAGCCATGAGGGCTTGAACCGTCACGACCCGATACAGCGTCCGGTTACGGGCGCCGATCGCCTTGACCGCGCCGTACTCACGCCGCCGTTCGATGGTCGCGGTGTAGATGACGAGCCCCACGACGAGGACGCCGACGACGAAGGCGATCGCGACCATCAGCCCGATCGGGGCGTCGTACACGCGGGCCAGCAGCTTGCGGTCGTTGGCGATGACGTCGGACTTGAGGAGCACCTCGGCGCCCGGGATCGTCAGCCGATCGCGAAGCGCCTCGGGGCTCGAATCGGCGTCCGGACTGACAAGCAGGAAGCTCTGCAGCGTCGGAGTGCGAAGCAGCGACTCGACGGTGCTGATCCGGGCGAAGGCGATCGAGCCCGCCCAGAACGTCGTATCGTCGGACAGGCCGACGACCGTGGCCTCGCGATCGAGCAAGCCGACCTGGTCACCGATCGCGATCCGATGCTGACGGGCGGTCGTCCGGTCAATGACCAGCTCGTCGTCGGCCGTTGGCTGGCGACCTTCGACGAGTTGCCAGGGCCCGCCGGCCTTGGCCGGGTCGTAGCCGATGAGGAAGAAGCCGTCCTTGCGGCCGTGGCGCTCGAAGATGACGAACTGCGAGACCACCGGGATGACCTGCCCGACACCCGGCGTCCGCTGCGCTGCCTCCTCGGCGCCCGCGGGCAGCGTCGAACTCGTGCCCAGGAAGTCACGGATCCCGCGCTCGGCCACGACGACCGAACCGGGCGTGTTGTCGAGGTAGGCTGACGCCTGACCGTAGACGCCGCTACGGTATCCAGCGAGCAGCAGGATGAGCCCGATCGAGACGGCGACGCCCGCGACGCTGAGCAGGAACCGCGTCCGGTCGCGGAACAGGTTCCGGCGGGCGAGGAGCATGACTCAGGCCTCGATTGGGGGGCCGGCCTGATACCCGGCGCGCTCGATCGCCCGGGCGAGCACGCACGCATCCGTCTCGGCCGGGTCGTAGTCGACGTAGGCCGTCTCGGTCGCAGGATTCACGTAGGCACGGACAACGCCGTCGGTTGCGGCAAGCTCGCGCTCGATCGTTGTGGCCCCGGCCCCACCGCAGCCGAGCCCGTAGATCGGGATACGCAGCCCACGCTTGAGGTCCATGCCGCGAGCCTGATCCCAGAGGCTGAACCCCAGGTGAGCGGCGCCTGAGATATGGAGGTGGCGAGGCGACACTCGCCACCCAGTGCCACTCACACCAGCCGCTCATCCCTGGCTCACGACCATTTCACGACGGCCGGCCATGCTCCGGAGCGTGGCGGCCCGGCCGCATCGGATGTGTCGACCGCCGCCACGCCAGCACCACCCGGAGGTGGCCAATGTCTCGCTTGGCCCTCGCGCCGCTCGCGGCCGCGATCGTGGCCGTCGGTGAGGCCGCCTATCTCCTCTGTGTCGCCGCCGGCGCCCTGTGGCCGGATGTGTTCGGCATGCGAGCGGCGTTCCCGACCCTGTTCCCGGGCTTCACCTGGCTCGACCCAGCGAGCTTCGTCCTCGGCCT
>JACQEH010000101.1 GCA_016200675.1 Chloroflexota bacterium
GAGCCACTGGTGGGCGTTCGAGGTGGATGGCGCAGTGCCGGACATCGTGACCATGGGCAAGCCGCTCGGCAACGGCCACCCGCTCGGCGCCGTCGCCACCACCCGGGCCATCGCCGACGCCTTCGCCAACGGGATGGAGTACTTCAACACCTTCGGCGGCAACGCCGTGTCGGCGGCCGTCGGGCTGGCGGTCCTCGCTGTCATCGAAGACGAGGGCCTGCGTGCTCGGGCGGTCGAGCTCGGAGCGCGGTTCCTGGCCGGGCTCCGGGACCTGGCCGCACGCCATGCGGCGATCGGCGACGTCCGAGGGCTGGGCCTCTTCATCGGCGTCACGCTTGTCGCCGACCGGGATGATCGCGGGGCCGCGACGGCGCTCGCCGACGCGGTCGTCGAGGGAGCGAAGGCACGGGGCATCCTCCTCAGCACCGACGGCCCCTTCCACGACGTCCTCAAGATCAAGCCGCCCCTCGTGATCGACGCCGCCGCGATCGACCGCACGATCGAGGTCCTCGACGCGTTGTTGACCGACCTCGCCTGACGGCGCCTGCCCGATCCGGTGGTCAGGCACTCCGCCGTTCGACCTATTGACAGGCGGGGGGAGGCGGCGGCTATCGTCACCGACCCCAGCACGCGCACCGGGATGCGCCGCCGGGCGACGGGAGCCCAAGCCGCCACATGCCATCAACTCGCGGGGCGACGAGCCTCGCCGCCGGCCAGCTCGCCCTCGAGCTGGCAACCGAGTTGCCGCGCCTCGGGATCGAGCCCGAATGGAAGGCGCAGCAGCGCCTGTGGGGCCACCCTTTCCACCCGATGTGCTCGTACCTGGCGAGCTTCCCGGCGGCCCTCGCCCACGCCTTCATTGCCCGCTACAGCCGGCCGGGCGACGTGGTCCTCGATCCGTTCGCGGGCCGCGGCACGGTTCCCCTCCAGGCCGGCGCCGAGGGTCGCATCGGGGTCGGCAACGACCTCAACCCCTTCGCCCATCTCCTGACCGCGGCCAAGGTCGAGCCGGCGACGCCGGCCGAGGCCCGGACCCGGCTCGCCCGCCTGCGCCTTGCCTGGCCGGGCGCTGCTGCCCGCTGGCTGGCGCTCGGGGCCGCGATCCAGGCCGACCCCGGCAACGGCGGGCGGGAGCCCGTGCCTTCGGAGGTGGCCTTGGCCTTCCACCCGACGACCTTCGCCCAGCTCCTCTACCTCCGGGACGCGCTCGACCTCCACGACCACGTCGACCGCTTCCTGGCCGCGGCGACGACCGGAATCCTGCACGGCAAGAGCGCGTCGTACCTCTCCGAGCTCATGCCCAACACGTTCAGCATGGCGCCCCGCTATGTGCGGGACTTCGCCGCGAGGACCGGGTTCCACTCGGCCGAGCGCGACGTGTTCAGGTGCCTTGGGGCAAAGCTCGATCGCCTCTATCGGGCGCCGCTGCCGGCCTCGCCGGGGATCGCCCTCCTGGGGGATGCGCGCGATGCCGGCGCACGCGCGGCCGCGACCCTCCGGGTCCGGGGCATGCCGGACCGGGCCCGTCTCGTGGTGACGTCGCCGCCCTACCTCCGGGTCGTCAAGTACGGCTACTACAACTGGCTGCGGACGTGGTTCCTCGGCTTCGATGCCGCGGCGATCGACGCCACGCTCGATGACGCCCACCACCGCGCCCCCTACCTCGTCTTCCTCCGGGACGTCCTCCACGGCCTCCGACGGGCCCTCACCGACGACGCGATCGTGGTCATGGTCGTCGGCGACGTGGCCACCGATCGCGGGCGGACCATCCACACGGGCATGGGCCTCGCGGGGCAAGTCTGGTCCGAGGCCGCCGCGCCCGAGGGCTACAAGCTCGCCGGCGTCGCCCTCGACGAGGTCCATGCTGGACGGAAGATGACGAAGCTCTGGGGCGACGAGGCCGGCCGGGCCACCCAGCTCGATCGGATCCTCGTCCTGGGTGCGACCGAGCTCGGTCGGCGGCGGGCGCTCTCGGCCGCAGCCCTGCCGATCGACTGGACCTGGCCGCCGCGCCTGCGCGCCCTCTAGGCGCGAGCTGGCGCGGGTCGGCGCGGGTCGGCCCGCTGCCGCATCGAGAGGCCGCTGTCGCCGGGCCCACGGCCGTCGCTAGAATGCGGCCATGCAGCAGATGTATCACCCCTCGGATCTGGCCTCGATGGATCCGCTGGTCCTCATGAAGAACCTGGACCACGTCCGGATGACGAGCCGCCGCCTGAGCTACATCCTTCAGCAGCAGGTCCACCTCTACGCGCCCGAGGCGAACCAGCTCCGCGAGCAGATCGACCGCTACGTCGAAGCCGAGCGCCAGATCGAAGGCGAGATGGCGCGCCGCCGGATCCGCGCCTGACGACGCTCAGGCCGGCGCGGCCGCCAGCCTGACCCGCGCCCGCGCCCGATCCTC
>JACQEH010000102.1 GCA_016200675.1 Chloroflexota bacterium
GCGAGTTCGTCCCGACGAACTCGCGGAGGGCCTTCCTGAACGTGGCCTGGTCAGCGGAGGAGAGCCGCTTGAAGTCGGCCGTGAAGGCGTCGAAGACGACGAACTTCCCGGCTACGCGTCGAGGTGGTCGGTCAGCTCGTCTGCACCATCCACGGCGGTGATCCGGCCCGCAGCGATGTCCGCGTCGGCGTCACGCTCCATGGCCTGCCAGCGGTCGGTCCAGACCATGCCTGGTCGGCCGGGACCGTCACGACCGGACGGAGCTCCAGCCGGCCATCGTCGTGCTCGATCAGCTGGACCTGGGCGTCCGGGCCATCGAGACGGAGCCGACGGCGGAGGTCCGCGGGCAGCGCCACGGTTCCTCGAGCCTGGACGGTCAGTACGCGCCAGTATCTTCCCTCGCTGGCGCAGTCAGTACGACGTTGAACGTCGTGTGCGACTAACGTATGATCGTCCTACTACTGTCAGAGGATCCGAATGATGGACGCGACGCTGGATCGGCCGGTCGAGGCCGAAGCCAGGCTCAGGGCAAAAAATCAGCTGACCCTTCCCGAGGCCATCGTGGCGGCGCTGGACGCGCGACCAGACGACGTCCTGGTGTTCGAGGCGGATCCCCGGGAGCCGGGGACGGCGCGCGTCCATCTTGTCCGCCACGAGTTCGCCGGGAGCATGACGGGGATGTACGGCACGACCGATGACGTCATCGCGTTTGTTCGCGAGGAGCACGCGGCGTGGGGCGACTGAGCGTTGGGACCGGGCGCTGCCGATGAGCATCGCGAGCCTCGTCAGGGCGGTTCCCGAGGGTGACCGGATCCTCCTCGACACGACGGCGGTCGCGGCGTACCTCGACTATTCGGAGGTGACCCATCCCGTCACCCGGTACATCCTGGAGGAGTTCGTGGCGCTGGGCCGCAACCCGGCACTCATCTCGATGATCACCGTGATGGAACTGCTCGTGCGACCGCTGCGAGCCAGCCCGCCCGGCCATCACACGCTTCTCGCCTTCCTCCGCAACCATCCGAACCTGAGTGCCGTGCCCGTCGACCTGCAGGTGGCGCAGGATGCCGCGTTCCTCCGTGCCGCATCCCGGCTTTCGCCGCCCGACGCCCTGGTGGTCGGGACCGGCCTCGCGACACAGGTCGGCCATCTCATCACGAACGATCGCAAGTGGTCCACGAAGCTCGCCTCGATGTCGGATCGGGTCCGGGTCGTCACGCTCTCCGACCACCTTCCGTTTCCTTGAGGTTCGATGACCCGATGTCAACACTCGAATCGTTCCCCCGCCACCCCCTCATCTTCGGCCCCTCGCCCGTCCATCGGCTCGAGCGCCTGACCGCGCACCTCGGCGGCGCCGCGATCTGGGCCAAGCGCGAGGACGTCAACTCGGGATTCGCCTTCGGCGGCAACAAGACCCGCAAGCTCGAGTACCTGGTCGCCGACGCGCTGGCCCAGGGCTGCGACACGCTCGTCTCGATAGGTGGCGTCCAGTCGAACCACACGCGTCAGGTGGCGGCGGCGGCCGCGGTGGCCGGCCTCAAGTGCGTCCTGGTCCAGGAGAGCTGGGTGGACTGGCCCGACGTCACCTATGACCGCGTCGGCAACATCCTCCTCTCCCGCCTCATGGGCGCCGATGTCCGCCTGGTCAAGGCCGGCTTCGGGATCGGCTTCAAGGAGAGCTGGGAAGGGGCACTGGCCGAGATCAAGGCCGCCGGCGGCAAGCCCTACGCCATTCCCGCGGGAGCGTCCGACCATCCGCTCGGCGGCCTCGGCTTTGCCTCGTGGGCCCGTGAGGTCGAAGTCCAGGAGCGCGACCTCGGCGTCTTCTTCGAAACGGTCATCGTCTGCTCGGTCACGGGCTCCACCCAAGCCGGGATGATCGCGGGCTTCGCCGATCGCGAGGGGGCAGGGGAGCGGCGCGTCATCGGCATCGATGCCTCCGCCAAGCCCGCCGAGACGCGGGCGCAGGTCGCCCGGATCGCCCGCTTCACGGCCGCGGCCATCGGCGTCGCGCGCGACCTCCGCGAGGACGAGATCATCCTCGACGATCGCTACCACGCCGGCACCTACGGCATCCCCGACGCCTCGACGCTCGACGCCATGCGCCTCGTCGCCCGCCTCGAGGGCTTGATCACGGACCCGGTCTACGAGGGGAAGTCGATGGCCGGGCTGATCGA
>JACQEH010000103.1 GCA_016200675.1 Chloroflexota bacterium
CGGCGCGCCGATGTCGCCCGGCGGCCGCGGCGATCCGAGGGTAGGCTGGCGTCGATGATCCCCTCGAGCAGCCGCGCCGCTCATCCGCGCGCCTGGCGTACGGCCATCGCCGCGGGCCTCGTCGTCGTGCTCGCGACCGCTCTCGCCGCGTGCGGGAGCAGCAGCGCGAGCTTCAATCCGTCCGGCACCTGCGGCGCCGACGGCAAGGCCCCGGGAGCCTACCCGAACCTCGAGCGGCGCCTGCCGACGCGCTTCGAGGGCACGTCGCCGACCTCCATCGACTCCGGACGCCACTGCTCCGAGAGCGCCCTCGGCTCGCTCATCACCCACGGCGCCGCCGGCATCGAGTTCGCCGGCGCGACCTGGGACCTCGGGAGCGGCGCCGGCGTCTCGAGCGCCCTGTTCAGCCTGCCGGATCGCCAGCTCCCGGTGGCCTGGATCGCCGAGTTCTACGAGATCGGGGCCCGGACGGCGAAGCGGACCGGCAACATCACCACGAGCCGCCCCACCTTCGACGGCGCGGGTCCGGCCTATCGCCTCGACACGCTCAACGACCTTTCGCTCCAGTCGGTGGTGACCTGGCAGGACGGGGACCTCGTGCGAGTGGTCCTGGTGGCCACCAAGGTCGATCCCGGCGCCACGCGGGCGGCCCACGACGACCTCGTCTCGAAGGCTGTCGCCGCGACCGTCGCGGTCATGGGCGGCCCGTAGCGCGTGCTAGCGTACGAGCCGAGATGAGCAGTCCGTCGGATCGCTGGGCCGATCGTCGGGCGACCTGGCGCGTCGAACGCCTCGATCCCGCCAGGGAGCGCGCGCCGGAGCGACGCGAGCCCTTCGTGACCCTCGGCGACCTGCCCCTCGAGGGCGTCTACGGGCCCTGGTCGCTGGCCACGGATTCCGGCAACCCGACGCCCGGCGGGGGCGGCCCCACGGCCGTCGACCACCACGGCGATCCGCTCGGGAGCGGGCGATGGGACGATCACGACGACGTCCGCGACATCGGCCTGCCCGGCGAGCCGCCCTTCACCCGGGGCATCCATCCGAGCGGCTACCGCTCGCGGCTCTGGACGATGCGGATGTTCGCCGGGTTCGGCGCCGCCGAGGACACCAACGCCCGCTTCCGGTCGCTGCTGGCCGCCGGCCAGACCGGCCTCTCGATCGCCTACGACATGCCGACCCTGTACGGCTACGACACCGACGACCCGGAGGCCGAGGGCGAATTCGGGACATGCGGCGTCGCCGTCAGCTCGCTGGCCGACATGGAGGTCCTCCTCTCCGGCCTGCCGCTCGACCGCGTCTCGACGTCGATGACGATCAACTCTCCGGCCGCCCCGATCTGGGCGATGTACATCGTCGCCGCGGAGAAGGCCGGCGTGCCCCGCGCGGCCCTCGAGGGCACGACCCAGAACGACATCCTCAAGGAGTTCGTGGCCCAGAAGGAGTTCCTCTTCCCGCCCGAACCCTCGATGCGCCTGGTCACCGACACGATCGAGTTCGGGACCCGGGAGATGCCCCGCTGGAACACCGTTTCGATCTCCGGCTACCACATCCGGGAGGCCGGCTCGACCGCGGTCCAGGAGCTGGCCTTCACGATCGCCGACGGGATGGCCTACGTGGAGGCCGCCCTCGCGCGCGGCCTCCGCGTCGACGACTTCGCACCGCGCCTCTCCTTCTTCTTCAACTCGCACTCCGACTTCTTCGAGGAGATCGCCAAGTTCCGCGCCTCGCGGCGGATCTGGTACAAGCTCATGACCGAGCGCTATCGGGCCGAGAACGAGCGCTCGACGTGGATGCGCTTCCACACCCAGACGGCCGGCGTCTCGCTGACGCCGCAGCAGCCGCTGAACAACCTCACCCGGGTGGCCACCCAGGCGCTGGCCGCGGTCCTCGGGGGGACGCAGTCGCTCCACACGGATGCCTACGACGAGGCGCTCGCGGTTCCGACAGCGGAGGCGGCGCTCCTGGCCCTCCGCCAGCAGCAGGTCATCGCCGAGGAGACCGGCGTCGCGTCGGTCGTGGACCCGCTCGGCGGCTCGTGGTTCGTGGAGGCACTCACCAACCAGGTCGAGCGCGACGTGTGGCGCTACCTCGACGAGATCGATCGCCGGGGTGGCATGGTCGCCGCGATCCGTGAGGGCTATCCCCAGCGGGAGATCGCCGACGCCGCCTACCGCTTCCAGCGCGAGTTCGATGCCGGCGAGCGCCGGATCGTCGGCGTCAACGCCTACGTCGATGAGGCCGAGGTGACGAGCATGCCGGTCCTGTCGGTGCCGCGGGGCTCCCTGGAGCGCCACCTGGCGCGCCTCGACCGGACGCGCCGGGAGCGCGACGCCGCGGCCGTGGCGGGCGCCCTGGCCGGCCTTCGCGACGCCGCCGGCCGTCCCGAGTCGAGCGCCTCGAATCTCATGCCCCACTTCATCCGCTGTGCCGAGGCCTACGCCACCCTCGGCGAGCAGTGCGCCGTCCTCCGGGGCGTCTTCGGCGAGTACCGCGAACCGGTGGCGGTCTGACCGGTCGAGATCGAGGGAGCCCCATGTACCTCAATGCCCTCGAGTTCCTCGAGGAGGAGCGCGACGCGTGGCGGCCGTTCGAGGCCCTGGCCGAGATCCCGGACGCGCAGATGGATGTCGCCGTCGCGGGTGCCCACGGCTGGTCGGCTCGCGACCTGATCGCGCACGTCGTGGCCTGGCAGGAGTGGGCCCTGGGGACGGCCCGCGACCTGGCGATCGGCGAGCACAGCCCGACCAAGGAGCGGCTCGACGCCGAGTGGGAGGCTCGGGGCGACGCCCTGAACGCCGACATCGAGGCAGAGTGGCGGGCGCTGCCCCTGGACGAGGTGCGGCGCCGCCTCCAGGACGTGCCCGGCGAGCTGCGGGGCTATCTGACCGTCGTCCCCGAGACGCGCTGGATCAAGCATGCCGACCATCTCCGGTCCTTCATCGACGAGACGATCGACCACTACGCGGAGCACGGACCGGAGCTCGCCGCGATCCTCGCTGCCGCGGGCCGCTGAGCGACGCTCAGGCACCGCCGGTGACGACCGATCCCGATGCGCTGCTCGAGGCGGTCGAGACGATGATCGCGGGGCTGGACGGCACTGCGTCGTCGGAGGTGCGCCGAGGATCGCCTCCGGGCCTGGTTCGCCGCCGCTTATCGGCGGGCGACCGGCTGACCGTCCCGGAAACACGACGACCCCGGCGGAACCGGGGTCGTCGTTGCGGAGGAGCGGTGGTGCGGTCGGCGCTGCCGCCGCGCTTCGGCTCAAGCCTCCGGCGCTGGTGCCGCCGTCACGGGGGCTGCGCTGGCGGCCTTGGCGAACGCCTCGAGCCCGAACTGCGACTCGAGCTGCTCGGCGGGCCGGAAGCCGACGACGCCCATCGGCTGCTTCCCGGGTGAGAAGAAGGCGATGGTCGGGAGGCTCATGATGTTGAACGCTCGCTGGATCTGGGGGTTGGCGTCGACGTCGACCTTGACGACATCGACCGCGCCATCGTACTTCGCGGCCAGCCGCTCCATCTCGGGGGCCACCATCCGGCACGGGCCGCACCAGGCGGCCCAGAAGTCGACGATGACCGGCTTGTCCGACTTGAGGACGAGCTCTTCGAAGGTGGCGTCCGTGGCGTGCTTCAGCGCCATCGGTGGTCCTTTCTCCCGCGCGGCGGGCTCGTGATTCCCCCGCTCAGCGGGCGATCGACTGGATGAGGCGGAAGGCTTCGAGGACCCGGGAGTCCGCGAGCCGGTAGTAGACGGTGTTGCCGTCGCGCCGGGTGCTGACCAGCCCGGCCGACCGGAGGACGGCAAGATGCTGGCTCATGTTCGGGACCTGGCATCCCACCCGGGAGGAGAGGTCGCTCACGGAAACCTCGCCCTCCGCGAGCGATTCGAGGACGCACAGCCGCTTGGGGTCCGCCAGGGCCCGCCCGATGACGGCGCTTCGCTGGTAGCCCTCTTCGCGGCCGGTGAGCTCGATGACCATGTCCCGCCAAGTATTGCAGCGCTTGCGCAATCACGCAAGTAGCGGCGGAGTAGGCCGCGCCGTGATGCATGGGGTGGATGAGATCACCCAATCCGCCAGGTCCACCGTCGCCTCTCATGCGGCCGGTGCATCAAGCGTGCCCCTTCATGCATGCCCTGACTCAAGCACCGCGGGCCGCACGAGCAATCGAATCAACTCATTCACCGGGCCTATCGAGCAGGAGGCCCACGCCCTGGCCCGGGCAGATCGAGGGCGCGGCGGACCAACGCGGGCGGCTTGTACCATCGCCCGGTGAGCGCCCCGGATGTCGTCACCCTCGCCGAGATCGAAGCCGCCCGCGACGTCATCGC
>JACQEH010000104.1 GCA_016200675.1 Chloroflexota bacterium
CCCGACTACTGGATGCCCTCGACGGCGGCCCTCGTGAAGGAGGCCATCGGCAACCAGCGGGCCGCGGCGATGGACGTCTCGGCCGCCTGCTCCGGTTTCGTCTACGCCTTCTCGACCGCCCAGGCGTACGTGGCCGCCGGGCTGGCGAAGCACGTCCTCGTGATCGGGGCCGAGCTCCTGACGCGCTTCCTCGACTACACGGATCGGAGCACCTGCATCCTGTTCGGCGACGGGGCCGGGGCCGTGGTGGTCTCGGCGTCCGATCAGCCCGGTGGGAGCCTCGGCATCGAGCTGACCACCGAACCGGCAGGCGCCTACATGATCTGGCTGCCGGCCGGCGGGGCGAAGAGCCCGCCCTCGCGCGAGACCATCGCCCGGGGCGAGCACTACATCCGGATGGAGGGCCGGGAGACCTATCGCTTCGCGACCCGGACGCTGGCCACGACGGCCCTCGAGTCCGTGCGCCGGGCCGGCCTCCAGCCGTCCGACGTCTCCCTCTTCATCCCGCACCAGGCGAACATCCGGATCATCGATGCGGTCGCCAAGGGCCTCGACCTGCCGATGGACCGCTTCTTCGTGAACCTCGACCGCTACGGCAACACCTCCGCGGCCTCCGTACCGATCGCCCTGGCCGAGGCCGTCAACGAGGGCCGCGTGAAGGTTGGCGCCAACATCTGCATCGTGGCCTTCGGGGCTGGCTTCACGTCCGGGGCGGCCACGATCCGGTGGACCGCCGACCCCGCCCGGGGGATCGCCGGCGACGCGGCCGTGGATCCGTCCATGGTGCACGTGCGACTGCCGCAGGACTGGGACGCGGTGGACCCGATCCCGCCGGCCCTCGCCGAGATCATGGCCCGCCCGGACCCGCTCAACATCCCGCTCGACGACGTCGTCCCGGGGGAGCCGGCGCCCGTCGGCAAGGAGGTCCACGCGTGATCGACCTGAGCGGCAAGAGCGCCGTCGTCACCGGTGGATCGCGGGGGATCGGCCGGGCCATCGCGCTGCGGCTGGCCACCCAGGGTGCCGACGTCGCGTTCAGCTATCGTGGCAACGCCGCGGCGGCAGAAGACACGGCCGCGGCGATCCGGGCGCTCGGCCGGCAGGCCCTGGCCATCCAGGCCGACCACAGCCAGCCCGAGGCCGGCGACATCGTCATCAAGGCTGCGCTGGAGGCGTTCGGCAAGGTCGACATCCTCGTCAACAACGCCGGCATTACCCGCGACGACCTCATCATGCGGATGTCGGTCGAGGCCTGGCAGTCCGTGATCGACACCAACCTGTCCGGCGCGTTCCACGCGATCAAGGCCGTGACGCGGCCGATGCTTCGAGCGAAGTCGGGCCGGATCGTCAACATCACGTCCGTCTCCGGCCAGGCCGGCCAGACCGGGCAGGCTAACTACTCGGCGGCGAAGGCCGGGCTCATCGGCCTGACGAAGGCGACCGCTCGCGAGCTCGCTTCGCGCGGCATCACGTGCAATGCGGTCGCGCCGGGCTTCGTCCTGACGGAGCTGACGCAAGACCTGCCGCAGGCGCTCCAGGACGAGATCAACGCCCGGACGCCGCTTGGGCGCTTCGGGACGACTGAGGAGATCGCTAACGCCGTCGCGTTCCTTGCCAGCGACGAGGCTGCCTACATCACCGGCCAGGTGCTGGCGGTCGACGGCGGACTGGTGATGATGTAGGGCGTGAGGATCTCGAACTCGCTGCTCCCGCCTGACGATCTCGTCATCAAGGCAGCCGACGAAGGGGCATCACGGCTCGCTCAACCCGCGGTTCGGACAGTCGCCGTCGCGCTCGGGTCCTTGCTTCTCGGTTACATGTTCCTTGGTCGGGGCTTCGACCACCTCGGAGTCCCGCCAATCTATGTCGGCGAGGTCGTGCTGGCCATCAGCGTCGTCGCGACGGGCTACGCCCTCTGGCGCCACGGAGTTCGAGCCGCGCCGACACGAACCATCTGGCTGCTGCTCGGCCTCATGGCCCTGGGTGCGGTCAGGACGATCCCCTTTCTCGGTGTCTACGGCTTGGACACGTTGCGCGACGCCACGCTCTGGGGCTACGCAGTATTCGCGCTCGTCGTCGTGGTCATCGCGGATCGAGACCTCGTCCTCCGGGCGTTTCGGGCCTACGGCTGGGTAGTCCCAGTCTTTGCTGTTTGGCTCCCAATCTCCTACAGCATCTTCGCCAGTCTGAGCGCCGGGATCGACCCGCGCTCTCCGGGGTCGTTCGTGCCGCTGGTCTTCTTCAAGGGCGGCGACATGGCGGTCCACATCGTCGGGGTGGTCGCCTTCCTCATCCTCGGCAACGGCGCACTGCTCACGCGCTCATCGATTCTCTTGCGCGTCGTCATCGGCGTGCCGCTTGTCCTGACGGCGTTCATCGCCGGTGCCGCCAATCGCGGCGCCTTGCTGACGATCGTGGCTGGGATCGTGATCGTGGTCCTTCTCGCGCCCCGCTCGCGGAACTGGCTGCCGCTGCTGCTCTCGGCCGTCCTGCTCGCGGCCGGCCTGACGGTGCAGGGGGCGCTCGGAAGAGGTGGCGTCGCCGTCTCACCCGCGCCCACATCAAGCCCTGCGTCGACGAGTGCCGCGACGCCGTTGGCGTCTCCGACGACGGATCCGAACGTGACGCCGAGCGGAACCGGATCTATGGGTTCGGGTCAGACCGTCCCGCCCCCGGCACGATCGAGTGGCCCGCCTCCTGCGTCGGCTGCACCGTCGATCCCGCTCCCCGGTGCGATTCCGGTCGCGAACTCCGGTTTCGAGCTCGGCTCAGTCGGAGGGTCTATCCCGGGATGGACGCCGTTCGGCGTGGGTACCTATTGGATTGTGGGCGGAGAAGCGCACGCCGGCGCGCAATTTGCCGCAGTGAACAACACGCGCAACCCCTTTGAGTCGAGATTGACGAGCAGTCAGTTCCCATTTGTCGCGGGCGAGGACATCCAGGTCTCCGTATGGGTCAGGGCGGTCCAAGGCGTCCCCGCGGTCGAGGTCTACGTCGACTGGTACGACCAGACCGGGCAGCGCATCTCGAGCGAATTCCTCAAGAGACTGGCGACAAATGGGATCACGGCGTGGCAAGAGGTTGTGGGTGTCGCGACGGCTCCAACCAACGCGGTTCGTGCCGATGTTCTCCTTTGGGAGGCGGCCGGCCACGCAGCCATCGGTTTCGACGACGTGTCGGTCCGGGCGGGTGAATTCGTCCCCAGGCCGCCGTCGGCCAAAGGCCGCCCGGCAACGCTCGGGCAGGTCATCGACAACATCTTGAGCGTGTTCGGATCGTCGTCTGACGCGGGCCTGGAAGGCTCCAAGCAGTTCCGTCTCGAGTGGTGGGGCACGATCGTCAACTACACGGTCTTCGGGAACTACTTCTGGACCGGCAAGGGGTTCGGCGTCAATCTCGCGGACGCCGATGGATTCCAGGCGACGGCTGACCACTCGCTCCGTGCGCCGCATAGCAGCCACTTCACCGTGCTCGCCCGGATGGGAGTGCCGGGATTCGTGCTCTGGGTCCTCCTCCAGGCGGCATTCGGGCTCGGCCTGCTGTGGGCCCTCCGGGCACTGCGGCGGGCTGGCGACGCCCGGCTGGCCGCGGCTGCCGGCTGGTTGCTCGCATACTGGATCGCGATGATGGTCGACACGTCGTTCGACCCCTACCTGGAGGGCCCCCAGGGCGGGATCTGGTTCTGGGTGGTGTTCGGAATGGGCCTCGTCGTCATTCGCCTGGCTTCCCGGCGTCGTACGGCGTGAGGGACCGGGCCGGCATCGACCGCGTCCTGCAGGTGCACACCCGCTATCGGCAGGCGGGAGGCGAGGACGAGGTGGTCGAGTCCGAGCGGCAACTCCTCGAGGCGGCCGGGATCACGGTTCGACAGGTGATCTTCGACAATGCCGACCTGCGCGAGTCACGATCGCTTCGGGGTGACCTCGTCCTGGCCGCCTCTGCGATCTGGTCGCGCTCGGCGGAGCGACGCGTGCGGACCGAGATCGCGGCCACGAATGCGCAGGTCGTCCACGTCCACAACACGTTTCCCGCAGCGTCGCCGTCAGTCTACTCGGCGGCGGCCGCCGCGGGCGTACGCGTCGTGCAGACGCTCCACAACTACCGGCTGGTCTGCCCCGCGGCGACCGCGTTCCGCAACGGTCACGTGTGCACCGACTGTCTGGGGAGAGCCATCGCCATGCCGGCCGTGGTCCATGCCTGCGTTCGGGGTTCACGCTCGCAATCGGCTGTGGCCGGGACGACGATCGCGGTGCACCGAGCGATCGGAACCTACCGGACGCGGATCGCCAGGTACCTGGCGCTGTCGTCGTTCCAGCGGGACCTGCTGGTGGCCGGCGGCTACCCGGCCACGCGCATTCGTGTGCTCAGCAACTTCCTGGAGCCGGATCCGGGCGAGGGGCCGGGCCCACGGGCGGGCATCGTGTACGCCGGTCGTCTGTCGCCCGAGAAAGGCATCCTCCCGCTGCTGGGGGCCGCGGCCAAGACCCCAGGGCTCATCAAGGTGATCGGCGAGGGCCCGCTCGCGCCGGCCGTCCGGGCCGCCGCCGCCAGCGGGCTGCTCACGCACCCGGGTGCCTTGCCGCGCGCGGCCGTCCAGGAGGAGCTTCGGCGGGCCGTCGCGCTCGTCCTGCCGTCGCTCTGGTTCGAGGGGTTTCCCATGGTGGTCGTTGAGGCATTCGCCTCGGGGACGCCCGTCATCGCGAGCCGCATCGGGTCGCTCGCCGAGCTCGTGGACGATGGCGTCACGGGGCTGGTCGTCGAGCCGAACGACCCGGCCAGCCTCGCCGAGCGGATCCGCTGGGCTTACGACAACCCTGAGAAGATGCGCGCCATGGGTCGACAGGCACGCCACGCGTACGAGGCCCGCTACCGGGGCCCCGCGCACCTCGCCGGGCTCGTGGATGCGTACCTGCCAGTTGCCGGAGGCGCGCCCTGACGGGTACCCGCCTCCGTCTTCCTGGTTTCGACGGCCGAATCCGGCTCGGGTTCGTGCTGTTCGGAGGCATGGTCACGCTGCAGAGCTCCTCGAGCCTTGACGCGTCGAAGCTCGCCTATCTGGCCGGAACCGTCCTCTGCATCCTGGGCGCGGCGACCGCCGTCTGGCGGGCGCGAAGGGCGCCGGCCGTCGGACGCATGGCGCCGTGGCTGGCCGCGTCCGGGGCGCTCGCCGTGATCATTGCCGTCTCGTTCGTGGTCGCGAGATTCGAGGGGACCTCGCTCGTCAGCTGGGCACGCGATGCGGCCGGCTACGTTCTGTTCGCGGCAGTCCCGATCCTGGCCCTTGACGCGCAGGCGTCCACCTCCCGGCGACTGCTGCTTGGCATGCTCGTGGTGGCTGGGCTGCTGGGCGGCACCTCGTGGGCCGTCGAGTGGCTTGGGCGCCGCCATATCGTCGATCTGGCCTTTGGCCGGATCGTGTTCCCCACCGGCCAGTTGCCGAGCCTCCTCTACCTCACTGCGATGGCCACGGCCATGATCGGCGGCCTGCACAGCCGGCGTTGGGCGGCGTTGGCAGGCGTCGTCCTGGGGCTGTTCCTGATGACCGGGACGCGCTCGTCCCTGCTACTCCTCGTGGGTCCGGTGGCGATGGCCGCCACGCTCGGCCGAAGCCGCATTCGGGCCGCGCTGCCGGCGGTGGGGCTGCATGCTGTCGTGGCGGTCGGCCTCTTCCTCGCCGTCCAGATGTCGGTCCTTGCGCCGTCGGTGCTCGTGCTGAACCACTCGTCGACGAACGGGAACGGCGGCTCCGGGCAGGCCACCGCATCGCCGACGCGGGCGCCGGTCGTGGCCGGAGATCGGATCGGGTCGATCCCGGCCCTGGTCGGGGATCCGGCGTCCGACCCGAGCGTGAAGGAACGCCTGGCCCAGTACCGGGCCGCGTGGGCACTGTTCGCTTCGAGTCCCATTGTCGGCGTCGGGCCCGGGCGTACCATCGATTGGGTCAACGTCTCGGGCGGCCAGGTCTCGGAGTACACCGCGGATACGCCGCTCGTGCTGCTCGCCAAGTTCGGCCTGCTGGGGGTCATCGTCTTCGTCGGCGTGGCGGTTGCCTATGGCCTGACGCTGAGAAGAACAAGCCTTCCCGGCTGGACGGCGGGCTCGATGGCGCTGCTCGGCCTGGGGATCCTCACGCTGGTCTCACTGCCCCTCGGGTTCCCGGTGGAGGACAAGGGCTTCAGCCTCGCGCTCATCCTGTTGATCGCCCTCGTGCGACAGCCGGGCCCTCGCGACCCGTCGGTAGTGGGCACGGAACAGCCGCGCGGTCGTGTCCCAGCTGTAGCGGCCCACGTTCGCCCGCCCGCGCTCGACGAGCTCCACACGGAGCGCCGCGTCCGTCCACAGCCGCGCGACGGCATCGGCGATCGCCGTCGGATCCTTCGGATCGAAGATCAGCGCAGCCCCGCCGGCCTGCTCGGGGAGCGACGTGACGTTCGAGCAGGCAGCCGGGACGCCGGACGCGAAAGCCTCCCAGAGGGGCCCGCTGGCCGCTTCGAACAGCGTCGGGACCACGACGCCTGTCGCGAGCCGGTACAGCGCCCGCAACTCCAGCGGCGAAACGAAGCCGACCCAGTGGACCTGATCCGCGATCCCGAGTGCGCTCGTCCGTCTCATCAGGTCGCGATGGAACGCATTCTGGAAGCCGCTGGCGACGAGAGGGACCCGGAGCCCGCGCTCGCGCCGCAGGAGTGCGAGGGCCTCCAGGAGCCCGAGATGGTTCTTGTGCGGCCACGTCTGCGCGGGATAGAGGATGAAGCGTTCGGGTAGGGCGAGCCGTGCGCGGGTACCGGCGACCGCATCCTCGGTCGGCTCTGCGTACGCGGTCACGATGGGTGCCCACGGCACGATCGAGACCTTCTCCGGTGGCAGCTTGTACTGGTCGATGAGGTCATCTCGAATCCACGTGCTCGTGACCACGACCTCCGTTGCCTGGCGGCAGAACGCCCGGTATCTCGCCTCGCGCCGGGCACGCTCCCGGGCGCTGAAGAACTGGGGCAGGTGGAGGTGCTGCAGGTCGTGCGGGTGGTAGATGCTGGGCACGTCGGTGAGGAACGCGCCCTGGGTGGGGAAGTGCACGACGTGCATGCCGGCCCGCTCGACGTAGCCGTCTGATCGGGGAATCGGATCCGCCGCGATCCCCGGCAGCGTCGGCAGGCTCCGCCACGCGGTGCGCAGCCATGGAGCGTGACGTCGCAGTCTCGCCCGCGCGCCGCCGGACCAAGAGGTCGGAGGTGGCGGCACGTAGGCGATGCTGCAATGGCCCCGGATGAAGGGCAGGAGCCAATCATCCGCGTCGGGATACGCCAGGAACACGAACCGCTCGGGCGCGTCCTCCGGCAGGCCGGACAAGCCGTTGGCTAGGCCCATGATCACGCTCTCGACCCCGCCGGCCATCCCGCTCCGGAGTCGGGCATCGATCGCGATTCGCAGCTCGCTCATCACGAGCCTGTGCCATCCGGCAGGTCGGTCACCCGTCGGTTGCCACTTCGCGGGCGGGCACGCCCACCACCGTCGTTCCGGCGGCCACGTCGCGGGTCACGACGGCTCCGGCACCCACGGTCGCCCGGTCGGCCACGGTGCGGCCCTCGAGGACCTGCGCGCCAGTCCCGATCAGCACGGCATCGCCGACCACGACGCCACCGCTGAGATTGACCGATGGGTTGATGACGTTGCCGGCGCCGAGCCGGACGTCGTGGCCGACGGTCGTCTGCCAGTTGAGCAGGTTGAAGTCACCGGCGACGATGTCCACCGTCAGCACGCAGCCGGCCGTGACCACGTTCCCATGGCCGAGCTCCACGCTGCCGCGGTCGAGTATCGCGCTGGGGTGGACGAGGTTCGGGAATCGAAGCCGGCTCGCAGCAGCAAGGCGCCTCCCAGCCGCGAGGCGGGCCACCGGCCGTCCGATGCCGAGCAGGACGTCGGCATCCGGGTCCTCGAGCACGAGTAGCTCGTCGGTGGTGACCAGCCGGACCGATCCAACCGCGGTTCCGATTGGCTGCGAGCCATCCGACACGAACCCGACGAGGTCCCAGGCCCCGACCTGACTGGCGAGCTGCGCCATCTCGCGCGCCAGGCCGCTCGTCCCGATGACGTACAGGTGTCGCCGGCTCATCGTGCGGCCCGACGGATGGCGTCGACGATCCGCATCTGGTCCCCCTCGGCGAGGCTGCCGAAGGTCGGGAGGTTCATGCCGGACGCTCCGAGCGATTCCGAGACGGGCACGGCGTCACCTCGAGCGGCGGCGCCATCGCTGAATGGCGGGAGCGTGTTGAGGGGGATGAAGAACGGCCGGGTTTCGATGCCCTCGGCGGCCAGGCGCTCGGCGAGCTCATCGCGGGTCCGCCCGAAGGCGTCCGGGTCGACGGTGATGCAGAAGAGCCACGGGGTCGGGATCGCCCACGCCGCCACCGGCTGAAATCCGATCCCGGGGATTTCGGCGAGTCCGGACCGATACCGGTCGAAGATGGCGTTCCGGTGTTCCATGATCACGACGCGCCGTTCCATCTGCGCGCACAGAAGCGCACAGGCCACGTTGGTCAGGCGGAAGTTGTAGCCGGTGATCGGGAAGTAGTACCGGCGCGTCGGGTCCATGCCCTGGCCGCGAAGCATGCGAGCCGTGCGCTCCAGGCGCGGGTCGGACAGCGTCACCGCGCCGCCCTCGCCGGACGTGATGGGCTTGTTGCCGTAGAACGAGAAGGTCGCGATGTCCGCGAGGCTGCCCGCCGGCCGTCCCTTGTAGGTTGAGAAGTGCGCCTCGGCCGCGTCCTCGACGACCCACATCCCGTGGGCGCCGCAGATCCGATTGATCGCGTCCATGTCGGCTGGGTGGCCGTACAGATGGACGGCGATGACGCCCCTGGTCCTGTCGGTGATCGCGGCCTCGAGCTTCGCCGGGTCGATGCACCAGGTCGCCGGATCGACGTCCACGAAGACCGGCTCGGCGCCGACGTAGCGGACCGCGTTGGCCGTGGCGATGTAGGTGAGGGCCGGGACCACCACCTCGTCGCCGGGCCTCACATCCAGCGCCAGCAGGGCCAGATGGAGGGCGATCGTCCAGTTCGCGACTGCAATGGCGGACCGTGTGCCGCATGCCTCAGCGAATTCCCGTTCGAACCGGTCGACATAGCCCCCGGTCGACGAGATCCACGAGCTCCGGATGGCGTCCACCACGTACCGTTCCTCGTTGCCGGACAGGTCGGGCGCCGAAACCGGGATTGGCCGTGCATCGCCGGGACCCGGCATCACGCCGCCTTCCTGACGGCGATGCCGCAGACCCCCTGGCCGGGCATGTCGCTCCACCTCGGGTATGCCGCGTACCAGTCGGCTATCTCCCGGGGATCGTCCACGGTTCGCTCCCTCCCACGTCGAATCCAATCGGCCTCGTACTCCGCAAACCGTCCCGGGACGGTCTCCCCGAACCACTCGACCTGAAACTCTAGCGAACCCAGCGGATCGAGCAGGCGTCGATGGATCGCCGCCTCGTCATACCACCGCTGGAAGAAGGTGCCCGACGCACATGGCGTCAGGCCCAGACCATAGACATCCTCCATTCGATATTCATCCCACGCTCGACGGTCGACCGGGACCGTCACCACGAGCGTGCCGCCGGGTGCGAGTGCCTCGTACATCAGCCTCATCGCCTCGACGTCGCCGTCGTCGGGGATGTGCTCGATCACTGAGATCGACCAGATCGAGTCGTAGCGGGGGCCCGCACCGCGGATCGCCGAGACCGGCAGCGGCTCGACCGAGATGCCCGGAAGCCGCAGACGCCTGGCGAGTCGCTCCGTCTCCGCTGCGTCGCGCTGGTCCGGATTCAGCATCCTGACCGTCGACGCCTGGCCATTCGACGCAACGTAGAAGGAGAAGAGCCGAGGAGAGGAGATGTCAAGGCTGTCACCGAGGCGGCTCGGGAGGTGGCGCAACGCGAACGGGAACTCCCAGTACCGGACGATGCTCACCGGCGTGAGCAGCAGCCCGACCGCGGCGCGGTCTCCGCGCGTCAGGGCGCGCAACCCCAGTGAGCGACCGAACCGGGCGAAGTCCAGCCCGGGCGCACCGGCACGACGCGCATGTCCATTGGCGGCCATGGCCCGCGCCAGCAACCTCGGCAACCCGGCCAGTCGGCGTGCCCACTCGATCACGGCAGCTCGGTCGGTGCGTGGGTGCGATCGATCCGCGCCAGGACCCGCGGCAAGTACAGCGCCACCGGGATAAGTGAGAACAGCGAGTAGGCGACGATGCTCCCCCAGACGGGGCCGGCAACGCCGAGCCGCGAGGTCAAGGCGATGCTAAGGAGGACGTTCGCCATCGCCATGACGATGGCCGCGACGACCTGGAACCGCATGATTTGGGCGCCGTTCAGGAGCATGGCGACCGCGGTCCCGACCGCGCTGAGGGTGGTCCAGATGCCGACCGCGAGCACCAGACCGAACGACGGCGTCACGGATGACCCAACCCAGATCGTGATGAGCGGGAGCCCCAGGACGATGAGGGCGGCCGAGACGGAACCACCGACCGTCAGGGACAGCAGGATCGATCGACGGAACGTCCTCCGGACCCACGGCGCGTCCCCCCGACTCAATGCCTCCCGATAGGCCGGCCACAGCGGCCCGAGTGCCAGGCTGACCATCAGGGCCGGGATCAGGAAGAGCTTCGACACGACGGCGTATTCCGCGACGGCAGTCGGGCCGATCATGGCCGCGATGATGACGCTGTTGGACGTGAACGCGATCGCGACGGCCAGCTGGAGGATGAGGAACATCAGGCCCACGCGCAGCAGCGACCGGGCGACGACCGGGCGGACCTCATGTCTGGCGGGCCTGAGCCACGGGGATCGGGCCATCAAGGTGAGGCCGTTGAGCACAGTAGCCACGAGTGGGGCACCGGCCATGGCCAGGACCAGCCAGGGGAGGCCGAGCCGAAGTTGGATGGCGACGACCACCAGGACGAGGCCCCCGACGTTACCGAGGGCCACGAAGATCGAGTTGACGTACCCCTGCTGGAGTCCGAATCGAACCTGCTGGAACACGCCCGCCGGCATCGACAGCAGGAAGCAGGCAACGAGGACGGCTGCGGCCGGGCCGACCTCAGCCAGCGCGGACCCGGATGCGACGTTGAACACCCTCGGCCATGGGATGTGCCCGTAGGCGGCAGCGAAGGTGATCCCGACCACGACTGCTACCGTCGACAGCATGGCTAGCCCGCTGGAGAGCGTGGCGCGGATCCCCGCTCGGTCGTCCCGTCCCGCAGCGTGGGCGACGCCGTTCATGAGGCTGTTGCCGATCCCGAGGTCACTGAACCCGAGAAGGGCGATCACGGCACTCAGGGTCATCCACACGCCGAAGCGTTCGCTGCCGAGGTAGCCCAGCGTCAAGGGCACGGAAACGGCGGTGGTCAGAAGGGCTATACCCTTCGCGCTGGCCGAGGAGGCAGCGCTGAGGGTGGCTCGACGATAGCGCTCGCGGGATCGTCCGTCCTCGGTGGTGGTGTCGTGCCGCGTCATGCCTACCACTCGACGGGGGTGGCGTGACTCGAAATGCATGGGGCGGGTGGTTCCTCGCACGTGTTCGCGGGATCGCTGGAGCGAGTGTACGAGACTGGCGCAGTGCCGAGCCCGGCTGCGATCGGGGTAACGGTTTCCATCCTGACTGTGGGCTCGCACCTCCTCGTGCCGGGCCGACTGCGGGGCCCGTGATCGATTCGTTCCCGTTGGGCGAGCTCGATGTGGGCATGTCAAACGAGCATCGCCGTCAAGGGCCCCAATTGCTCCGCCCGACGGATGGCTGATCAGCCCTTCTGGGACCACTTCTAGGAGCGTGCTTGTCTTGACCTCGAGCGACTTCTCCTACATTGCCCTCGCCGCGATCGATTCGCGGGTCCAACGAGATGCATTTGCTCCGCCGCCGAGGCTCGTCGCCCGGCCGATGGAGGATCTCAACGGCCGTTACCTGAGCGACCATGGCGCGGTCTACATGCGCTTGGTGATGTATGCGGTCACGACAGAAGTGGCGTCCGCGGGCCCGCGCTGGGCGGCGCGGAAATCTCAGGCCGGGAGGCCGGCTCTTCGTCGAGGCGCGAACCGCCCGCGGGTCGCTGTATGGCAAGGGCCGGATTGCGGGCCGCCACGCGTTCGTCTACGGCGGGCACTACCGGCGGTTCATCGACCCTGACGCGCTGCATGGCATCTCGGATCCTCCTCGAGTTTGTCCGAGCCTGGGAAACACGAGGACTCCGCTACATCGCCTAACCTAACCGGACGGATGAGCACTACCCGCACATGTTCGGAATGCTCCTCAAGTTCGGTACCCCGCTCCCACAGGGGGCGGAAGCGCACCTGAACATGATCCGGCCCTTCGGTCGCGCGCGCCGCCTCGTTCGCCCGGCGGGCCTCAACGCGCTTTTTGGCGGTCGCCCTGCTCCAGGCTGTGACCCGCCTCGCCCTGCTCGGTAGGTCGTGCGGGCCGGACGCTTCAGGGGGACGGGGGACTTCCTCCGGGTCAGAAGTCCCAGGGTGGGCAGCGCTAGGCGGTCAGGGCCCCTGCGTATGATGGCGGCAGTGACGACCCGTAATCCCCCCACCCTCGTCGACCTGCTGTCCTGTCCCGAATGTCGGGGCGATCTGGGCGAAGGTGACCGGCGATTGACCTGCCAGGACTGTGGTCTCGCCTACCCGATTCACGATGGCATTCCCGTCTTCGTCGCCGCCGGCGCCACTGACCACGATGAGCTCGACCACTTGGCCGGCGGTCACGGGCACGAGGCGCGGTCGGACGTCGACACGCACAAGGCGGCGCAGGCGACCTACTTCGACCGCGAGGCACTGGCCGAGTTCGAGATCGAGCGGCCCGCAGGAACGCCCGCGCTCTATCGGTTCCTGCTCCGGGAGAAGTTCCGGCGTGCGGTCCAGCCACTCGGGCGGAGGCTCGATGGCTGGACGGCGCTGACCGTCTGCGGCGGATCAGGCATGGATGCCGAGTTCCTGGCCTCGGCCGGGGCGTCGGTCATCTCGTCCGACATCTCGCTCGGGGCGGCGAGGCGCGCCCGCGAACGGGCACGACGCCACGGCATCGCGGTCATGTCGATCGTGGCCGACGTCGAGCACCTGCCGTTTCGTGATCGATCGGTCGATCTCGTGTACGTCCACGACGGCCTCCATCATCTCGCGTCCCCGGAGGTCGGCCTGGAGGAGATGTCTCGGGTGGCACGTCGAGCCATCTCCGTCACGGAGCCGGCGCGCGCGGCGCTCACGAACGTTGCTGTCATGTACGGGATCGCCCGGTCCCGCGAGGAATCGGGGAACCTGGTCGCGCGCCTGGATCCGGCCGGCGTCTCCCGGCAGCTGCGGCGCGCGGGGTTCTCGATCGTGCGGGCCCAGCGGTATGCCATGTACTACCACCATCAGCCCGGACCGGTCTTCGCGCTCCTAAGCCGGGCGTGGCTGTTGCCCGTGGTGGTCGCCGGCTGGCGAGCTGCGAACGTGGGGCTCGGACGTGTCGGGAACAAGCTGGCGGTCATCGCCGTTCGGCCCACATGATCGCGATGAAGCTCGTGCTCATCGCACAGGCACCGACCCCGTACCTAACGCCGATCCTGAACGAGCTCGCGGACCGCGCCGACCTGCAGGTGATCTTCATGTCGGGCCGGAGGCCCGCCAGGTCGCTCGAGTCGTGGGCGACGTTTCGCGACCCGTGGGGCGTGAAGCCCAGGTTCGACTTCACCTTCCACCCGTCGCTGGCCGTCGGCTGGATCCGTCACGACTTCCACGTCCAGTTGTCCGCCGGGGTGTCCATCCGCCTTGCGCGCTCGCGTCCTGACGTCGTCGTCATCCACGGCTGGGGCCCGCTGATGGTGGAACCGCTGCTGTGGCGCCTCATCGCTCGGCGGCGTGCGGTCATGTGGACCGAGAGCACGCTGGACAGCGGGCTCCTGCGAGGGACAGTGTCGGACCGCTTCCGACGGGCGATGCTTCGGGGCGTCGACCTGGTGGTAAGCAATGGCAGTCGCGCCACGCAGTACGCGCTGGCGCTCGGCGTCGCCCCCGAGCGGGTGATCACGTCGTGCCTGCCATCGGTGCCGGCAGCTCCGGCCCCACAGACCGTGCCGAGCCGATCGGACCGCGATCGGTTGCACTTCCTGTTCGTCGGCCGCCTCGTGCCGCGCAAGCGCCCGCTGGACGTACTCACGGCCTTCCGCGAGGCCGGCGACGCCCTCGGCGACGCGACGCTCACGATCATCGGGGACGGACCGCTGCGCGGGGATGTCGAAGCAGCCGCCGCGGATCTCGGGGATCGCGTCCGACTGAGCCCACGGCTCGAAGGGCCGCCTCTCGCGGCCGAATTCGCCGCCGCTGACGTCCTCGTCGTGCCATCCGAGCGCGAGGTCTGGGGGCTCGTCGTGAACGAGGCCCTCGCGGCGGGCCTGTACGTCATCGCAACCGACCAGGTCGCCAGCGCGGTCGATCTGCTCCGTCCGGGCGTCGGCGCCATCGTGCTGACGGGCGACGTGTCCAGTCTTGTCGCGGCGATGCGGGCTGCCATACGGGACGTGGATCGCTCTGACGCCGGGCGCGTCGGCCGGGCGCAGACGGTGCGGGACTGCACGCCTCGTGCCTTCGCGTCGGCGCTGGTCGAGGCGGCTGCTCGCGCCCTCACGACATGAACCGGGTTGACGGGCCCGGCTCAGGCCGAGCACCAGGGACGGGTGGCCCGCGGCCAGTCCGTTGGCCGGATCAAGGCTCGGCGCCGGGGTCGTCGATGGGCATCGCGGCACGCCGCATGAGGAGCTGACGGCCTCCAAGCGCGAGGGCGCCGTCCAGGTGCCAGCCGAACGCCGAGGTCCCGCGGACGGACGCGGGGATGAGCGTGGCGCCGGCGACGCGCAGGCCGATCTTGACGGCTTTATGGGTCGCACGTTCGATAACTGAACGCACTTGGCTGGCAGATGAAGTCATGGATCCGCAACAGTCGCGGCGACCATGGAGGCGCCCAGATCAGCTGGATCACCGTGCCCGCCGCATTCACGAGGGCGGCATGCCCGTAGACGACGTCCACGTCGGGCCGGGCCGCGAAGACGGCGACCGCGGCCTCGATGGCCTGAGGGTCGAAGTACGCGTCGTCGGAGTTGAGCCATCCGATGATGGCGCCGTGGCTCGCGGCCAGGGCCTTGTTGATCGCGTGGGATTGACCGCGGTCTGCCTCGCTTCGCCAGACGAGCCGATCCCGTGGCCGCGATTCGAGAAGCTCACGCGAGCCATCGGTCGATCCGCCGTCCATCACGATGTGCTCGAGGGTCGGGTATGTCTGCCGAGCGACGGAGTCGAGGTTGTCGCCGAGCCAGCGGACTTGCTGGAACGACGGCGTGAGGATGGACACCAGCGGCTTCGCGCCGCTTCCCGCAGGCTCCGGCTTTGTGCTTCCGCCCGACGGGCTGCCCACGTTCATCGGGCGGAGAGGGCCGGGTGACCGACTCGCAGCGACCCGTCGAAGCCGATGACGGCTGTCCTCAAGGCGGTGATTCCCATGGGCTTCAAAATGACCCACGCGGCGGTGGGGCTCGGCTGAGTATAGATCGTGATCCGGGAGCCCTCGTCGGGACCGCCCCCGGGTGGGTCGACGTGCCCATAATCAGGCGGGCGATCGCGCCCAGAACGGTATGGCGGAGCGCGTGGCCAAGATCCTCATCGTCGGCATCAACTACCGGCCCGAGACGACCGGGATCGCCCCGTATACGACCGACGTCGCCGAGCACCTCGCGGCCGCCGGCAACGACACGATTGTGATCACGGGATTCCCGCACTACCCATCCTGGAAAGTCGAGCCGGGCACCTACCGGCTGTGGACGACCGAGATGCTTAACGGCGTCCGCGTCCTGCGTCGACGGCACTACGTGCCGCGATCCCAGTCGGCCATCAGGCGGGCGCTGTACGAGGGAACGTTCCTGCTCAACGGCGCCTTGGCGGGCACGGGGCGACCTGACCTGGTGATCGGCGTGATCCCAAGCCTCGGCGGTGGCATCCTCGCCCGGGGCTTCGCGGCCCGCGCCCGGGCACCGTACGCGCTTATCTTCCAGGACCTGATGGCGCCCGCGGCGCGGCAGAGTGGGATCGAAGGCGGGACGACCGTCGCCGGCGTCACCGCGCGCCTCGAGCAGTGGGCCGTCGCCCGGGCGACGACAGTCGGCGTCGCCTCGGAGAACTTCCGACCCTACCTCCAGGGCCTCGGTGTCGACGACGATCGGATCGTCAGCCTGCCGAACTGGTCGCACGAGCATCCGCCCTCGGCGGACCGATCCGCGACTAGGGATGCCCTCGGCTGGGCGCCGGACCGGACGGTGGTCCTCCACGCGGGCAACATGGGCCTCAAGCAGGGGCTCGGGCAGGTCGTGGAGGCCGCACGACGAGCCGACGAGTTGGCCGCGCCGGTCCTGTTCGTGCTGATGGGCGAGGGGAGCCAACGGTCGGCGCTCGAGGCCGAGGGCTACGGTATCGAGCGGCTCCAGTTCCTCCCGTTCCAGCCCGAGGAGCGCGTCGCCGACATGCTCGACGCGGCGGATGTACTCCTCGTCAGCGAGCGCGCGAGCGTCATCGACATGTCCCTCCCGAGCAAGCTCACGGCCTACTTCGCGGCCGGCCGGCCGATCGTCGCGGCCGTTCCGACGGATGGCGCGACGGCCGCCGAGATCGAGCGTTCCTGCGCGGGCGTCATCGTCCCCGTCGGGCAGGCGGACGGATTGATCGAGGCGGTCGTCGCGCTCCGGGACGATGCGTGGCGAGCGGCCGCTCTGGCCGAGGCCGGGCGGCGCTACGCGACGTCTGCGCTCGACCAGCCGACCGCGATGCTCCGCATCGACCGCCTCGTGGGGCAGGCACTTGGCGGTCGGTCAACCGAGCACCGGCGACCCGCGGCCGCAGGTCAGGAGCCGGCTTGGTCCTTCGACCTCCTGGGCGTCGAGGTCAACGGGGCGCCGTTCAGGGACGTGCTCAGGCGTGCCCTCGCCGCGCCGGTGACCGGCGAGCGGCTTTCGCTCCACTTCGCGACCGCGCATACCCTTGTTGAAGCCCACGACAGCCAACGGATGCACGCCGCCCTGCGCGCTGGCACGGTCGAACCGGACGGCATGCCGCTCGTCTGGCTCGGCCGGCGACAGGGAGTGCCCGTGGAGCGCGTGTGCGGTCCGGACTTCATGCCCGCCCTCATCGAGGCGGGCATCGCCGCCGGGTGGACCCACTTCTTCTACGGCGGCGCGCCCGGTGTTCCCGAGGTGCTTGCGAGCCGCTTGGCGGCCCGCTATCCGGGCCTCAAGGTCGTCGGGACCCTGTCGCCGCCGTTCCACGCGCTGTCCGAGGACGAGGAGGCGACGATGATCGATACGATCAATGCCGCGGCCCCCGACTTCCTGTGGGTCGGCCTCGGAACCCCGAAGCAGGATCTGTGGGTGGCCGAGCATCGCGACCAGGTGCGGGCGCCCGTGGTGCTGGCGGTCGGAGCCGCGTTCGACTTCCATGCCGGCCTCCGGCGCCGGGCGCCACGCTGGATGCAGCGGAGCGGCATGGAGTGGCTGTTCCGGCTTGCCGTCGAGCCGCGACGGCTGGGCAGCCGGTACACGCGGGTCAACGCCCGGTTCCTGCGCCTGGTGATCGACGCGGGCGATGCGCCACGGACGGGCAGGTGAGGTCGCTCCCCTGGACGCGCTGATGCTCACCCCGGATGAGGGGCACCTCGATCGGCGCATCGCGCAGGAAGCGGCGACGCTCGCAGCTCAGGGCTGGACGGTCGACATCCACCCGGCCGTGGATCCGCACCTCGCGTTTGACGGCGACCTCCCGCCGGCCGTCCGCCTGCTGGCGAACCCGCGCCCCCCGGTCCGACCGTCTGGACCCGGGCGCGCCGTCCTCCGGCGCGTGAAGCGGCGGCTCGACCGTCTGGCGCCACCGGTGGCCCGCTTTATCGAGGCCGTCCAGTACCGCCGCCGGGATATCGCGCGTGAGATCACCGATGCGAACGCGCCGAACCTCCTGGCCGGCCGCCGGTACGACCTCGTGGTGGCCCACGACGTCCCGGTGATGCCGCTCGCCGTGCGGCTGGCGGCCCGGTGGAACGCGGCAATCGTCAGCGACCTCCACGAGGTCTTCCCGAAGCAGGACGAGTACTTCACCTCGTCAGTTGCCCGGCGGTATTGGCGGCACCTGGAGGGGGTCGGGCTCGCAGCGTCAGACGGAATCGTGTGCGTAAACGAGGCCGTTGAGAGCTACGCTCGTAAGACGCATACTCCGATGGCACCGATCGCGGTGGTGCACAAC
>JACQEH010000105.1 GCA_016200675.1 Chloroflexota bacterium
GATCGCCGCCGGCCCGGAGAGCCTTCCGGAGGGATCCGACATGGGCCTGGAGCAAGTTCGGCGCGGTCCGCGGCGGGTCATCCCGCCATAGGGCGTCGATCAGGTCATCAGCAGAGATGACCCGGTTCGGATGGAGGAGGAGCAGGCCGAGAATCGACCGGGCATGTCCGGCGGGCAGCGCGACGGAGCGGCCGTCGAGGCTGATCTCGATCGGGCCCAGGATGCGAAACGCGATCGCGAGTTCACTTGACACGCCGAGGTCACTATGCGGCACGCCGGCCTCGATGAAGGACCGCCACCGTCGCTTCAAGTCTTGCCAGCAACCCAGCAACCCAGCATACTGGTGGACGTGAAGGTCACGGTCGACATCGATGCCGATCTCTATCGTGCCGCCAAGGTCGAGGCGGCCCGGGCGGATCGAAAGGTTCGCGAGGTCCTCGAGGAGGCGCTCGAGGCCTGGCTCGCGGCCACCGAGGACGCCGAGGATCGCGCGTCAGCGGCGGACGCGCTCGATGAGTACCGGCGCGACGGCGGCGAATCGGCGGAGGCGTGGTTCGGGCGCGTTGCCGCGGAAACGCAGGCCGCCTACGGCGAGGCGCCGCCCGCGGGCAAGGAGTGAGCGAGAGACGGTTCCGCGTCGAGCTCGCGCCGGCGGCGCAGCGCCATCTTACTCGGCTCCCTCCGGGTTCCACGGCCGCGCTCCGCGGGCCTACCCTGGCGCTCGGGCTCGACCCGCGCCCACCGGGCGCGACGAAGCTCGCGGGGGCCGAGTTCTGGAGGATCCGCGTCGGCGAGCTGCGGGTGATCTACGCGATCGACGAGTCCGCGCGGCTCGTGATCGTCCTGCGCGTGGCGCGACGATCGGAAAGCACATACCGGCGCGTGAGATAGGCCGGAGCTGAGCCCGCAATGGCCGATCCATACAGCGAGGCGCATGCGCGGGGCGACCTTGCACGCCCGGCTGCGAACGTCTTCCTCCGTACGGCGCTGGTCCCGCACGGTCACGCGCGGCATGCTGATTGGTCGGGATTGGTCGCGTCCCGCAGCGTCGCGGGCGCCGTGATCGTGGTCGTCATGCACGTCCTCATGCGCGACCAGCGGGCCCGCTCCTTCCTCGCGGAGACGCCGTCGGGCGCGCCCGACGTACTTGACGCTGGCGTCCCCGCCGCTCCCGACCGGGCCGGCCTGACCGGCGGGTAAGCGATCGCCCGTACTCTTGGCACGTGCCCCACCTCGACCCTGCGGCCCTCATCGCCGACCTCGACCCCGAGCAGCTCGAGGCCGTCCAGGCGACGAGCGGTCCGGTCGTGATCCATGCCGGGGCGGGGAGCGGCAAGACCCGCGTCATCAGCCGCCGGACGGCCACTGCCATCGCGACGGCGGTCGTGCCCGCGGACCAGGTCTTCGTGGTGACGTTCACGGACAAGGCCGCGACCGAGATGGTCCAGCGGCTCCGCTCGCTGGGCCTGCCCGGCGTCACGGCCAGGACGTTCCACGCGCATGCCCTGTCGCAGCTCCGCCACTTCTGGCCGGCGACGCACGATGGGGCGCCCCTGCCGCAGCTGCTCGACTCGAAGGGTTTCCTGATCTCGCGGATCGCCCGGCAGCTGCCGGGTCACTACCGCTTCACGCCGTCGAAGGACCTGGCCGACGAGATCGAATGGGCCAAGGCGCGGCGGATCGCGCCGCGCGGGTACGAGGCCGAGGCGGCGGCCGCCGGCCGGGAGCCGCCGATCCCGGTCGACCTCTTCGTCCGGGTCTTCGGCGACTACGAGCGGGCGAAGACGCGGGCCAACAGGATCGACTTCGACGACCTCCTCGTCGAGACGGTCTCCCTGCTCGAACGTGATCCGGCGGCGGCCGCGACCGTGCGTGCCCGCAAGCGCTGGTTCAGCGTTGACGAGTACCAGGACACGAACCCGCTCCAGCAGCGGCTCCTCGAGCTCTGGCTCGGCGATCGTGACGACCTCTGCGTGGTCGGCGACGAGGACCAGACGATCTACACGTTCACCGGCGCCACGTCGGACTACCTGACCGCGTTCGTCCAGCGGCACCCCGGAGCCCGCGAGGTCACCCTGTCGCGGAACTACCGCTCGTCGCCCGAGATCCTCGAGCTCGCCAACCGGCTGCTGGCGGCCGAGGGACGTCGAAAGCGCCTCGTGGCGACGCAGCCGGCCGGACCGGCGCCCTCGATCCGGCGGTTCGCGGATGCGGACGGCGAGCTGGCGGGCATCGTGGCTGCGATCCGGGGGTTGGTGGCGGCGCCAGATCCGGTCGCGGCCGCCGAGATCGCGATCCTCGTCCGGATCAACGCCCAGATCCCGCCCATCGAGGCCGCCCTGACGAAGGCCCGGATCCCGTTCCGGGTGCGCGGCCAGCGCTTCTTCGAGCGACAGGAGGTCCGCGACGCGCTGCGGGTCCTTCGCCGGCTTGCGGCGCCTGACGACCCTGCTCCCCGCGGGTCCCTGCTGCTTGCCGCGCTCGACGCGCGACTCCGCGCCGACCTCGGCTTCGAGGCCGAGGACCAGGGTGGGGGAGCGGAGGCCCGGGAGCGGACCGCCAATCTCGCCCTCGTCCTGGCGATGGCCGGCGAGGCTGTGGCAGCCGATCACGACATCGACGTCGGCGGGCTGGCCGCCGAGTTCGACGCGCGCGCCGCCGCCGAGACCGAGGGCTCGGGCGACGGCGTGAACCTCCTGACGTTCCATCGCGCGAAGGGCCTCGAATGGGACGCGGTGCTCCTGCCGCAGCTGGAGGAGGGGACCCTGCCGATCCGCCAGGCCGAGACGGACGCGGAAATCGCCGAGGAACGACGGCTCCTCTACGTCGGGCTGACCCGGGCGCGCCGCCACCTGTTCCTCTCCTGGGCCGAACGACGTGACGCGCGTCGCCGGCCGAGCCGGTTCCTGGCGGCATTGGAGGGCCGGGCAAGCGTGCCCGGTCGCGTCACGGTCCTCCCCGGCGCGCCGATGAACGCCGGCCGCGCGGCGCGGGCACGGGATGACGATTCGCCACTCATGTCGGCCCTGCGGGAGTGGCGGCTGACCACCGCCCGCTCGGACGGGGTGCCCGCCTACGTGGTCGCGCCGGATTCGCTGCTCATCGAGATCGCCTCGCAACGGCCGACGACCGTGCCGGCCCTCCGGCGCGTCAAGGGCATGGGCCCCTCAAGGCTTGCCCGTTACGGCGAGGAGATCCTCCAGATCACCCGCCAGGAGCGCTGACTCCGACGGCGGGACCACAGCGTAGGGACCGCAGCGTGGGGGCCACAGCGTGGGACTTGACAGCGGCGCGGCGGCACGGCCTACGACGATCGTGGGTTGACGCCACTCGGCCGGGATGCGGCTCGCGAGGGGCCGGGTGAGCGCGTTGCTCCAGGCGGGCTGGCGACGGACCGTGGTCATCGCCTTCACGCTCGCACCGGGGGTGGCCCGGCGGAAGGGCCAATCGTCCCGCCGTCGCGGGCGCCGGGCGGGGCGTCGCCCGGAACGCGGATCCCGGGCGCCCTGGGGCATCCCGGTCCCCAATCCTTGCACCGGTGTGCTTGGCACCTCGCGCGAATCGTCGATCTGGGCGCAGTGGCGAGCACCGTCACAGATGAATTGGTGATCTACGTGCCCCACAGCAAGCGGGATCGCCGCGCCCCCCCGCCGCCCCCCCCGCCGCGCCCCCCGCCGCGCCGCCCCGCCGCCACCGCCCCGCCGCGCC
>JACQEH010000008.1 GCA_016200675.1 Chloroflexota bacterium
TGCGCGGCGACCGCGGCCGCCAGGCCGACACCATCGACCTCATCGCGTCGGAGAGCAATGCCCCCGCAGCCGTCCTCGAGACGCTCGGGAGCGTCCTCTCCAACAAGACCGGCGAGGGCTATCCGGGCCGCCGCTACCACCGGGGCACTGCCTGGGTCGACGGCATCGAGACGCTCGCCATCGAGCGGGCCAAGGCCCTCTTCGGGGCCGGCCATGCCAACGTCCAGCCCCACGCGGGCGTCAACGCGAACCTGGGGGTCTATCAGGCCGTCCTGAAGCCAGGCGATCCGGTCCTGGCCATGAAGCTGGCCCACGGCGGCCACCTCTCCCACGGCGATCCGGCGTCGATCACGGGCCGGATCTACGACTTTGCCCATTACGGCGTCCGGCCGGCCGACGAGCAGATCGACCTCGACGAGGTGCGGGACCTTGCCCACCGCCACCGGCCGCGCCTGATCATCGCCGGCGGCAGCTCCTACCCTCGACGGATCGACTACACGGCCTTCGCCGGGATCGCCCGGGAGGTCGAGGCGCTCTTCATGGTCGACATGGCCCACGTCGCCGGCCTCGTGGCCGCCGACGTCCTCCCGAGCCCCGTGGCCCACGCCGACTTCGTGACCTTCACCACCTACAAGACGCTCCTCGGGCCGCATGGCGGGGTGATCCTGTCTCGTGCCGAGCATGCCCGGAAGGTCGACCGGGCGATCTTCCCGGGGACCCAGGGAGCGCCCGACTTCGGGCGCATCGCGGGCAAGGCCGTCGCCTTCCGGATCGCCGCGGGACCCTGGTTCCGGGAGGTCCAGCAGCGCATCGTCGACGACGCCCGCGGCCTCGCCGCGGCCCTCGCGGCGCGGGGCGATCGGCTCGTCGGCGGCGGGACGGACACCCACATGGTTCTCGTCGACCTGCGGGCGCGCGGGCTGAGCGGCGACGTCGCCGAGCGGACGCTCGAGGATGTCGGGATCCTCAGCAACCGCAACATGATTCCGTTCGACCCCGGAACGCCGGACGTCCCGTCGGGCATCCGCTTTGGGACGTCGAGCATCGCTGAGCGGGGCATGACGGAACGCGAGATGCCCGAGCTCGGAGAGCTCATCGACCTCGCGCTCCGCGGTGGCGGCGGCGACGCCGTCCGGCGCCGGGTGCTCGACCTCACCGCCCGCCATCCCCTCTGATACCCGGCGCGGTGAGCGGACCTCGTTCCAGCGGCGACTTGTCGTACCCTCACGCCGTGGAGCGAAGCGACGGGACCCGGGCGCTGCGGCAGCCCCTCGCCGATCGGGCGCTGTCCGCACGTGTCCGGGCGGTCCCGCCGTCGGGCATCCGGAAGTTCTTCGACATCCTGGCGACGATGACGGACGTCATCAGCCTCGGGGTCGGGGAGCCCGACTTCGACACCCCGCGCCACATCGTCGAGGCCGGCGTCGAGTCGCTCCGCGAAGGTCGGACGCACTACACCTCGAACTACGGGACGGTGGAGCTGCGGCGAGCCCTGGCACGCCATCTCGAGAGCCGATACGGCGTCGCCTACGACCCGGCCCGGGACTTGCTCATCACGGTCGGCGCCTCGGAGGCCGTCGACCTCGCCCTGCGGGCGACCTGCGATCCCGGCGACGAGGTGATCCTCCACGAGCCCTCGTACGTGGCCTATGAACCGGCGATCGTCTTCGCCGGCGGCACGGCCGTCCACGTCGCGACCCGCTTCGAGGACGACTTCGCGCTGGATCCCGCCGCCGTCGAGGCGGCCCTCACGCCCCGGACGAAGGCCCTCTTCCTCGGCTATCCGTGCAATCCCACGGGCGCGGTCCTGACGCCGGAGATCCAGGACGCCCTGGCCGAGATCGCGATCCGGCACGACCTGCTGGTCTACAGCGATGAGATCTACGACCGGCTCGCCTACGGGACCTACACCCACCGGGCGTTCTCGTCCCTGCCGGGGATGCGCGACCGGACGATCCTGATGGGCGGCTTCTCGAAGGCTTACGCGATGACCGGTTGGCGGGTGGGCTGGCTGGCCGCGTCGGCGGGCATCCTCGAGGGCATCGTGAAGGTTCACCAGTACGGGATCATGTCCGCCCCCACGGTCGCCCAGGACGCGGCGCTCGTCGCGCTCGTCGAGGGCGAGCCGGACGTCGAACGGATGCTCGCCGAGTACGACCGCCGCCGCCGCCTCGTGGTCGACGGCTTCAACGCGATGGGGCTCGAGACGTTCGAGCCGCGGGGCGCCTTCTACGCCTTCCCCCGCATCACATCCACCGGGCTGGACTCGGAGACGTTCGCCCAGCGCCTGCTCGAGGAGGAGCACGTCGCGGTGGTCCCCGGTGGTGCCTTCGGGCCATCCGGAGAAGGCCACGTCCGGGCCTGCTACGCCACGAGCTACGAGAAGCTCGAGGAGGCGCTCGTGCGGATCGGGCGATTCGTCCAGCGACAGGCCGCCCGGGGCTGACCGTGATGATGGAGCCGTCCGTCCCGACAGCCCAAGGCGAGCCAGGATCGGCCGGCAGGCCCTCGACGCGGAGCGACGGCGCTCCCGGCACGGGTGCCTTCGCGAGCTTCCTGATCTCCGACATCGAGGGGAGCACCCGTCTCTGGGAGGAGCACGCCGCCGCCATGGGTCCGGCGCTGGCGCTCCATGACCGGGTCCTGCGGGCGGCCATCGAGGACGCCCATGGCACCGTGATCAAGACCACCGGTGATGGGTTCCTGGCGATCTTCGACGACCCGAACGAGTCCATCGCCGCGGCGCTGGCGGCCCAGCGCGGGCTCCGCGACGCCGAGTGGGACGAGACCGGCCGCCTCCGGGTCCGGATGGCGATACACGCCGGCGTGGCCGAGGCGCGCGATGGTGACTACTTCGGCCCGACGCTGAACCGGGCCGCGCGGATCCTGGCGATCGGCCATGGCGACCAGGTCCTCCTGTCGGCCGTCGCCGCGGTCGTCGCCCGGGACGGCCTCCCCGCAGGGATCGAGCTGCGGGACCTCGGCTCGCATCGGCTCCGCGACATCGACAGGCCCCTCGAGGCGTTGCTCAGGCGACACCGACTCGTGACCCTCATCGGGGTCGGCGGGACGGGCAAGACGCGACTGATGCTCGAGGCCGCGGGGCACGTTGCCGATCGGTTCGCGGACGGCGCGTGGCTGGCCGAGCTGGCGTCGCTGACCGATGCCTCCCAGGTCCCGTCCGAGATCGCCCGGGCCCTCGGGGCTCCGGAGGTCCCGGGCGTGCCGACGATGGCCACGGTCACGGCCTTCCTTGCCGACAAGGACGTGCTCCTCCTGCTCGACAACGCCGAGCACCTCGTCGATGGCGTTGCGGCGGTCGCCGAGCGGCTGCTCGCGGGGGCTCCGCGGCTCCGGATCCTGGCGACGAGTCGCGAGGCGCTCACCGTCCCCGGGGAGGCCGTCCTCCAGGTGCAGTCGCTGTCGTGCCCTGCCATCGGCGCCAGCCGGGCCGGCCAGCTGGACGACGAGGCATTCGACCTGGCCGCGGCCGGGGACAGCGAGGCGGTCCGCCTGTTCGTGGAGCGCGCGGGGGCGGTGGATCCGGGCTTCGCCCTCGGTCAGGGCAACGTCGCCTCGATCTCCGAGATCTGCCGGCGACTCGACGGCATTCCCCTGGCGATCGAGCTGGCCGCCGCCCGAGTGTCCGCAATGTCGCCCGACGACATCGCCAGGCGGCTGGGGGACCGGTTTCGGCTCCTCGCCGGCGGCCGGCGCACGGCCGTCCCGCGCCAGCAGACGCTCCACGCCCTGATCGACTGGAGCTGGGACCTCCTCACCGACGACGACCGCCGGCTCCTTCGCCGCCTGTCCGTGTTCGTCGGCGGCTGGACGGCGTCGATGGCCGCGGCGGTCGTTGACGACGACGGCGCGCCGCTCGACGAGATCGAGCTGGTGGACGGCCTGACGCGGCTCGTCGACCGCTCGCTGGTCCAGGTCAACCGTGCCGCCGGCACCCGCTATCACATGCTCGAGACGATCCGGCAGTACGCCCGCGAGAAGCTCGTGGCGGCCGGGGAAGTGGCGGAGATCGCGGATCGCCACTTCATCGCCTGCTCCGCGCTCGCGGCGGCAGCCGCGGGGCCGGTCCGGGGTCCCGGCATGGTCGATTGGCTCGACCGCCTCGACGCCGAGCAGGAGAACCTCGCCGCGGCGTTGGAGGGGGGCCTCGAGGCGTCGCCGTGGGAGGCGGTCCGGATGGCGACCAATCTCCTCGGCTACTGGAGCTCGCGGGTCATGTCGGAGGACAGCGACGCCAGGCTCGTCGCGGCGATCGAGATCGCCCGGCGGACCGTCGTCGGACGCGACGACGCCAGTCCGGC
>JACQEH010000009.1 GCA_016200675.1 Chloroflexota bacterium
AGCGGGCTGCCTCGAGCCCGGAGGTCCGGATGAGGCAGATCTCGTCGACCTCGTAGCGGTCGCCGAGATAGGTTATCGCGGCCTCGACCGCCGCCCGGTCGGCAGGCAGGAGCGGACCGTCCGTGCGGGCGAGAGCATCTTCGAAGACCACATTCTGGCGGGCCAGCCGGACGTCGCGTGATGCGCGGTCGATCGCGTCGTGGAGGATCGCCGCCTGGCCGGCGACATGGATGTTGAGGCGGCCGTCGGCCTCGCGACGCATCTGGTTCGTGACCTGGAGGAGCACGGCGCCGCCGGCAACGATGGCGAGGGCCACCACGGCGGCAATGACGACGGGGGCTCGGCCGCCGATCGGACGCATGAGCCGGCGCGAGGTGACGGCGGCGCGGGCCGCCCGGCTGGGACGCTCGTTCACGAAGGTTCGTTCCTCTCGACACCGATCCCCGGTGTCCTCCGAGGGTCGGGCCTGGGGCGCCCGCTCGACAGGCAGCGTAGGTCCCTGCCCCGCGCGCCATTCGTACCGACCGCCCGCGGTGGCGCTCGGTCAGCCCGCGTCGCCCCGACGGAACGGTTCGCCGACCGCGGCGGGCGGCCGGAGGCGCTGGCGAGCGAAGGCGAGCACGAGCAGGGTCGTCAGGTGCGGGGCGAAGCTGACGAACTCCGACGGGACGGCCCGCACGATCCAGAACCAGGCGAGCAGGGCGCCCGCCGGGATCCCGAACAGGAGGGTCCCGCGCCAGTCGCCCGCGAACCCGCGGCGGATGGCGACCGCGGCACCGACCAACCCGATCGCGACGAGGAGCACGCCGACCGTGACCTCCTGCCGCGTCCGGAGGGCGTCGGTGAAGCCGAAGACCAGCGAGCCCACCGTCACGGACCAGGGGTTCCAGTTGCCGAAGATGACCGTGGCCAGGCCGATGAAGCCGCGGCCGGCCGTCTGGCCCTCGCGGTACAGGCTCGAGGCGACCGTGACGAGGTAGACCCCGGCCAGCCCCGCCAGGCCCCCCGAGACGCCGAGCGCGACGTAGCGGTAGACCCAGGGCCGGACGGCGAGGCTGTCGGCCGCTTCCGGCCGCTCCCCCACCGCCCGGATCCGGAGGCCCAGCCGGGTGCGCCACAGGACCCACCACGTGACCGGGACGAGCGCGACAACGAGGACGGTCAGGACGGAGACGTCGGTCAGCAGCCCCAGGACGACGGCCGCGGCGTCGCCCAGGACCGGGACGTTCGCCCGGTCGACCGGCGCCAGCAGGACCTCGACGGCGGGCAGGCTGACCGTGGGGAAGTCGGGCACGGCCGGTGAGGTCGTGATCGACCCACCGGCAACCGCGGCGAAGGCGATCGACGAGAGGAAACGGGTCAGCCCGACCGCGAGGAGATTGAGGGTCAGCCCGGAGATCGCCTGGTCGACCCCGAAGGTCACGGCGAGCAACGCGTGGACCAGCCCGAATGCGGTCCCCGCCGCCACGCCGGCCGCCAGTCCCGCACCCACGCCCCACTGGTAGCCGGCCCAGGCACCGAACCAGGTCCCGGCGATCATCATCCCCTCGAGGCCGATGTTGATCACGCCGGATCGCTCGGCCCACAGGGCGCCGAGGCCGGCCAGGAGGATCGGGGCCGTGAAGCGGAGGGTCGCCGCGATCCCGCCCCGGGAGAAGAGATCCGGAGCCTCGAGCGCCCCGCTGAGCAGCGACAAGGCGGTGAATCCGGCGATCACCCGGGCCACCGGGCCGAGAAGCCATCCGGGCCGGGTGCGGAAGCCGGGAATCGAGGCGCCGGTCACGCCGTCACACCGTCACGCCCGAGGCTCCCCCGACGGCCCGGGCCACGTACCGTCGCTCCTGCCGGGCCCGGATCCGCCGGACGAGCTCGTAGGCCACGACGATGGCCAGGACCGTGACGGCCTGGAGGATCGTGACGACCTCCCGGCTCACGCCGGCCAGGTCGAGGACCTGCGCCGAGCGCTCGATGAACGCCCAGGCGAAGGCCCCGAACGCCACGCCGAGGGGATGATTCCGGCCGAGAATCGCGACCGACAGGCCGGTGAAGGCGAGGCCCGACGGGAAGTCGAGCCCGAAGCGGTGCGACGCGCCGAGCAGCTGGGGCAGGCCGACGAGGCCGGCGATCGCGCCGGACGCCGCCATCGTCAGGAGGGCCAGGCGCGGCGCCCGAATCCCGGCCACCTTCGCCGCCCGGCCGGACAGGCCCATCGCCCGGACCTCGAATCCGACCGTGGACCGATGGAGGACCAGCCAGTAGCCGATCCCGACCGCGATCGCCACGAACACGAACCCGTTGACGGCGGCCCCCGCGCCCTCGACGCCCGGGATCGCAATGGACGGAATCCAGCCGCTCGGCGGGATCGTCGCGGTCGTGACGTTGTTGCTGCCGGCCGCCTGCTGGGCCAGCCGGGCGGGTGACAGGAGCCAGGCGATGAGGCCGCTCGCGACGGCGTTGAGCATGATCGTCGAGATCACGACGTTGACCCCGCGCCGGACGTAGAGCAGGCCGGCGACGGCCGCCCAGCCCCAGCCCACGGCCATCGCCACGACGACGACGAGGGCCACGTGGAGGGGCGCCGGGAGGGACACCGCCGCACCGATGACGGCCGCCGCGAAGGCCCCCAGGCGGTACTGCCCGTCGATCCCGATGTTGAAGAGCCGGAGGTGGAAGCCGACCGCCGCGGCGATCCCGGCCAGGTAGTAGGGGATCGCCTTGTTGGCGACCGCCACCAGGGTCACGGGCCGGAGGCCGTAGGCGAGGGCGTCACCCAGGACCGCCAGCGGATCGACGCGGGCGAGGGCGAGGATGACCAGGGTCACCGCGAGGGCGAAGCCGAAGGCAACGACCGGGGCTGCCAGGACGAGGCCGGCGGCGCGGAGGCGGGTCACGGGCACATCTGGCGGGCCGGCGGTTGGATGTGCCCGTCAGGGCGTCTGGGGAACGACGATCCTGCCGGCGACGATGTCGGCCGCGTAGCCGTCGAGCTTTGCCTTGATGTCGTCGACGAAGCCGCCCGACGTCGCGTATCCGACCCCGCCGTTGGCCAGGCCGAAGGTGTGGACGCCCGGCGTGAACTGGAAGCCCGCGGCCTCGCCGATGAACTCGCGCGTGCCGACGTTCGAGTTCTTGAGCATCGACGTCAGGATGTGGTCGCGGACGTTCACCGGTTCGAGCTTGTACTCGTCGGCGTCGACGCCGATTGACCAGTGGTCGGTCTGGGCGGCTGCCTCGTGGACACCGGCCCCGGAACCGCCGGCGGCCGCGAAGATGATGTCGACGCCGTTGTCGTACATGCCGAGGGCCGCCTCCTTGCCGTGGGGCGGATCCCCGAAGCCGGAGTAGTCGGGCGGCTGGCTCAGGTAGGTGACCTGGACCCTGGCCGCCGGGTTGGCGGCACGAACCCCGGCCGTGAACCCGGCCTCGAACTTCTGGAGCAGCGGGATCTGGACCGCCCCGATGAAGCCGACGGTGGTGGTCTTCGTCTTGAGGCCGGCCGCGGCGCCGACGAGGAACGAGCCTTCGTGCTCGGCGAAGAGGATGTCCCAGACGTTGGGGGCCGTGACGGTCGCGTCGTCGACGATCGCGAACTTCACCTTCGGGAACTCCGCCGCGACCTTCTGGATGGCCGTGGCATAGGTGAACCCGACGGCGATGATGGCGTCGTAGCCCGAGGAGGCCAGGAGCCGCAGGCGCTCGGCCCTGTCGTCGTCCGTGTCGTCGAGCTTGGCGGTGACCTCCTTGAGCTCGACACGGAGCGCGTCGGCCGCCTCCTTCGCCCCGTTGTAGGCGATGTCGTTGAAGCCGCCGTCGCCGCGGCCGGAGATGTCGTAGGCGATCGCGATCCTATGAACCTGCGGCGGTCCGGCCGGCGAGGGGTTGCTGGTGCCCCTACCGCACGCGGACAGGACCGCGACGAAAGCGAGCGCGAGCGGCAGTCGGGCGAGCCGTCGGCGGTGCATGCCGCCACGGTATCGTTTCCCGGTTGCAGGCGGCAGGGAGGCGGGCGTGACGGTCCCAGGCGCAGGAGCAAACCCGGCAGTCGCCGTGGTCGGCAGCATGAACATCGATCTCGTGACGTATGCCCGGCGCGCACCCGGACCCGGCGAGACGGTCATCGGCGAGCGCTTCCAGTCGGGCTTCGGGGGCAAGGGCGCAAACCAGGCGGTGATGGCCCGCCTGCTCAGGGCGGACGTCGCCTTCGTGGGCGCGCTCGGTGACGACACCTACGCCGGGATGACCCTCGACAACTTCGCGGCGCGGGGCATCGATGCGCGGGGCGTCATGCGCGTCGCGGGCTCCAGCGGGGTCGCCCCGATCTGGGTCGAGGCGGACGGCACCAACCGGATCATCGTCGTGCCGGGAGCCAACGACCTCGTGACACCCGAGCACGCCACGGCATTCGTGGCCGCGATGGCGCGCCTCGACGCCTGCGTCGGCCAGCTCGAAATTCCGCAGCCCGTGACGACGGCGGCCTTCACCGCGGCCCGGGCGCGGGGCGCCATCACGGTCCTCAATCCCGCCCCGGCGGCGCCGATCGCCGCCGAGCTCCTGGCGGTGACCGACTGGCTCATCCCGAACGAGGTCGAGCTCGCCACCCTTGCCGGCATCGAGGGCGCACCTTCCGACGCTGCGCTCGTCGCCTTCGCGGCCCGGACCGGAACCCGACTCGTGGTCACCCTCGGGTCGGGGGGCGCGGCGATCGTGGTGGGGGACGGCGTGGAGCGGGTTCCGGCGATCCCGGTAGCAGCGGTCGACACGACCGGCGCCGGCGACGCCTTCGTCGGCGCGTTCGCGGTCGGCCTGGCTCTCGGCCTCGGCGACGTGGTGGCTGTGCGCCTGGGGATCGCCTGCGCCTCGGACAGCGTGACCCGGCCGGGAACCCAGTCCTCGTTCCCGGATGCCGGGCGGTCCGCTGCCCTCCTGGCGGCCATGGGCTGAGCGGTCCGGATGTCACGAGGCCCCTCCCGGAAAGAAGGGGCCTCGTGACCTTGCTGTCGGAGCGGGCGTGGCCCGCGATCCGGATCAGGCCGGGGACTGGCTCATCGCGCGTGCGGATTCGGTCTGCGGAGCAGGCACGAACTTCGTCAGGACCGCGTAGACGACGAAGGACACGATCAGGCCGACGACCCAGCTGTAGTCGGCGAACGCGAACGGAGCCTTCAGGAAGGGCAGGATCCCGTCGGCCGGGAACGGGCCACCGTAGGAGCCGCCGATCGCCATCACGACGCCGACGAGGAGCGCCACCACGGCGCGCCAGTTCCAGCCGCTCGCGTAGCGGTAGATGCCATCGGCCTTGTAGAGGTCGGTCAGCTTGAGGCTGGTCCGGCGGATGTACCAGTAGTCGGCAATCAGCACGCCGGCGATGGCGCCGGTGGCGCCGCCGTAGGTCCCCAGCCAGGTGAAGATGTAGCTGTTGGGATCGTTGTAGAGGTTCCAGGGCTGCAGCAGGACGCCGATCACGCCGGTGATCAGGCCGCCGGTCCGGAAGCTGATCCGCTTCGGCCAGGCGTTCGAGAAGTCGTAGGACGGGCTGACGATGTTCGCGGCGACGTTCACGGACAGGGTGGCGACGCCGAGGGTGAAGAGCGCCAGCACGACGACCAGGACGCCGACCGCGCTGCCATCGTTGAGCTTGCCGACGAGGAACACCGGGTTGAACAGGTCACCGGCCTTCTCGCCGGGGAAGACGACCGTCGCCGCGGAGGTCACGAGGACCGCGATGAGCGGGAAGACCGTCATGGTCGTCGGCAGGCCCAGGATCTGGCCCCACGCCTGCTGGCGCTGGCCCTGGCCGAACCGGGTGAAGTCCGGCATGTTCAGGGACAGGGTCGACCAGAAGGCGATCATGCCCATGAGGGCCGGTGGGAAGAGCTTGAACCAGAAGTCCGAGCCCCAGCCGACCTTGCCGTGATCCGCGAGGAGCGGGCCGAAGCCGCCGGCCCGGATGGTCATCCAGACGAGCAGCAGGACCGCGACGATGAGGACGAACGGGGCGGCCCAGTTCTCGAACCTCCGGACCGCATCCATGCCGCGCAGGATGATCACGATATTGAGGGCCCAGAAGATGGCGAAGCTGAGCCAGACGGTCCACGGCTGGGGGCCGCCGAACCCGATCTGGATCTTGGCCGCGTTCGTCCACCACGAGTCGGCACCGAAGAGCGCGCCGGCGACGGTGTAGATCGCGGTGCCGCCGATCCACGTCTGGATGCCGAACCAGCCGCAGGCCACGCCGGCGCGCATGAGGGCCGGCAGGTTGGCGCCGAAGACGCCAAAGGAGGCCCGGGCGAAGACCGGATACGGGATCCCGTACTTCGTGCCGGCATGGCTGTTGGCGAGCATCGGCACGAGCACGATGATGTTCGCCAGCATGATCGTCAGGATTGCCTGGTACCAGGCCATCCCCAGCAGGACGAGGCCGGCTGCCAGGCCCCAGGTCGGGATGTTGTGGGCCATGCCGATCCAGAGCGCAACGTAGTTGTACGTCGTCCAGGTGCGCTTCTTGATCGGAACGGGCGCGAGGTCGTCGTTGTGGAGCGACGAGGTGCCCAGGGCCATGTCGGCCTCGGGGGTCAGCTCGTGTCGCCCGTCCGGAAGGACAATCTCGCCGTCGAAGACTTGGGCCGTCATGAACTCCCTCCAACTTGATGCTCGAGCGTGCGACGCACGCCTCGACCGGGATTCGCCGGATCAGGCTCGATCGTGTCCGTCAGGCCGCCTCCTCAATCCGTGCGAGGCACGGGACGTTCGTCGACGCGGGGCACGACCGCGTCGGTGACCTCGAGCGCGTTGTCGATGATCGCGAATGCCTCCTGCAGCTGGCCCTGCGCGATGCAGAGCGGAGGGTTCGTGAAGATCGCGTTCCAGTGATTCATAGTGAACAGGCCGTCCGAGCGCAAGCGGGAATCGAGGGCCGCCATCTCCGGCGAGCTGCCGTTGAAGGGCGCCATCGGCTCCCTGGTCACCCGGTCCCGGATCAGCTCGATGATCCCGAAGAGGCCGATGCTGCGGACCGCCCCCACGCTCGGGTGGCGCGCCTGGAGGTCCGCGAGGTGGGCCTTGAGCACGGGATCGAGGCGCTGGGCGTTGCCCACCAGGTCGTCGTCGCGGAGGACGCCGATGGCCGCGATCGCCGCCGCGCAGCTCATGGGATGGGCTGAGTAGGTCAGCCCGCCGTAGTAGACGCGGTCGGCGAAGTAGTCGGCCACCTGGCGGCTCATGGCCACCGCGCCGAGGGGCAGGTAGGAGCTCGTCAGGCCCTTGGCCATCGTGATCATGTCGGGCACCACGTCCCAGTGGTCCACGGCGAACCAGCGACCGGTTCGCCCGAAGCCGGCCATGACCTCGTCGGCGATCATCAGGATGCCGTACTTCGAGCACAGCTCGCGGACGCCCGCGAGGTAGCCGTCCGGAGGGATGAGGATGCCGTTCGTCCCGGTGACGGTCTCGAGGATGAAGGCGGCAATGGTCTGGGGGCCCTCGTACTGGATGACCTCCTCGAGGTAGGCGAGGTGCTCCTGGACCGGCTCCGGCTGCTCGCGGCCCCAGCGCCACGGGTCCAGGACCCGGATGACGCCCGGAATGGCCGGCTCGCTCGCCCAGCGGCGTGGATCACCCGTGACGCTGATCGCCCCGGCGCTCGCCCCGTGGTAGGAGCGGAAGCGGGCCATGACCTTCTGGCGACCGGTGACCATGCGGGCCATGCGCAGGGCGTTCTCGTTGGCCTCGGCCCCGCCGAGGGTGAAGAAGAAGGTCTTCAGGTCGCCGGGGGTCAGCTCGGCCAGGAGCTCGCCCAGGCGGCCCCGGACCTCGGTCGCGAACTGGGGCGCCGCGAAGGCGAGGCGGTGGGCCTGGGCCGCGATGGCGTCGGCGACGCGGGCGTCGCCGTGCCCGATGTTGACGCTCATCAGCTGACTGTTGAAGTCGATGTAGCGCTTGCCATCGGGATCCCAGAAGTAGACGCCCTCGGCCCGGTCGATGACGATCGGGTGGACCCGCGACTGGGCCGACCAGGAGAAGAACGTGTACTGGCGGTTGAGGCGAACGATCTCCTCGGTCGTCAGCTGGTCGCGTGCGATTGCCATGACGCCCTCGAATACAGGGACGCGGCGGACGCAGACGTGATGGCCGATTAGAGCACCCGCCTCCGAGGCGACGAGAGGGCCGCAGGTCCCGAATCTCGCTGCCGTTCGGGCTTTGCCACGGCCGCCGGCAGTCCGCCGGACCCGTTGTTTGGTGGCTTCCGGCCCGTGCCCTCACCGCCCGATGGGGAGAGCCTTGGACGAGTCGAGCCGAGTGCGGCCGGGTCGGCCGCGTGCGCCGTTCCAGAACGGTAGGAGGTACCCATTCATGTCCCGTATCGTGCGGGCCGCCCTGCTCCAGGCGAGCTGGACGGGCGACAAGGAATCGATGATCCAGAAGCACGAGGAGTACGCCCGCAAGGCCGCCGCCGACGGGGCCAAGGTCATGTGCTTCCAGGAGCTCTTCTACGGGCCCTACTTCTGCCAGGTCCAGAAGAAGGAGTACTACGCCTACGCTGAGCCGATCCCGAACGGTCCCACGACCATCCGGATGCAGAAGCTCGCCCGTGAGACCGGGATGGTCCTGATCTGCCCGATGTACGAGGAGGACGACCGGACGGCCGGCATCTTCTACAACACGGCCGTCGTGATCGACTCGGACGGGACGTTCCTGGGCAAGTACCGCAAGACCCACATCCCGCATGTCGAGGGCTTCTGGGAGAAGTTCTACTTCCGCCCCGGCAACCTGGGCTACCCCGTCTTCGAGACGGCAGTCGGCAAGGTCGGCGTCTACATCTGCTACGACCGCCACTTCCCCGAGGGTGCCCGGGCCCTCGGCCTCAACGGCGCCGAGCTCGTCTTCATCCCGGCGGCCACGAGTCGCGGCCTGTCGGAGTATCTCTGGCGGGTGGAGCAGGTGAGCCACGCCCTGGCCAATGGCTACTTCGTCGGGACGATCAACCGGGTCGGCATCGAGTCCGAGTACGGGCCCGACGACTTTTACGGCCAGAGCTACTTCGTCGATCCGCGCGGCCAGTTCGTCGGCAAGGTCGGCGATGCCCACGAGGAGGAGCTGCTCGTCCGCGATCTCGAGATGGGGATGGTGGAGGAAGTCCGCCAGACCTGGCAGTTCTACCGCGATCGCCGGCCGGAGATGTACGCCGACCTCGTCCACGCCTGATCCACGCCAACCCCCTGCCCTAGCGCGTCGCCGGTCGCCGATCCCCGCGGGTCGGCGCCCGGCGGCCGCTCATCCGCCCATCCAACTGCGTCCCTGAGCGAGCCCCGGAACGCCGGGCTCCAGGAGGTACGATGCGCACCCTCATCAAGGGCGGCACGATCATCAACGCGGAGTCGACCGTCGTGGCCGACGTCCTCGTCGACGGCGAGGAGATCGCCCTCATCGGCCGCGATCTCGAGGTCGAGGCCGACCAGGTCATCGACGCCTCGGGCAAGTGGGTGATCCCCGGCGGCATCGACGTCCATACCCACATGGAGCTGCCGTTCGGCGGGACCTTCGCCAAGGACACCTTCGAGACCGGGACCCGGGCGGCGGCCTTCGGCGGCACGACCACCATCGTCGACTTCGCCGTCCAACCCCGCGGCGGCACCCTCCACCAGGGCCTCGACGCGTGGCACGAGAAGGCCGACGGCAAGGCCTGCATCGACTACGGCTTCCACTGCATCGTCTCCGACATGCGGGACGACGTCCTGCCGGAGATGGACCGCCTCGTCGAGGAGGGCGTCACCACCTTCAAGCTCTTCACGGCCTACCCGGGCGTGTTCTACAGCGACGATGCCCAGATCTTCAAGGCCCTGAAGCAGTCGGCGAAGAACGGTGCGCTCATCCTCATGCACGCCGAGAACGGCCCGGTCATCGACGTCGTCGCGGCCGAGCTCGTCGCCGGCGGCACGACCGATCCGATCGGGCATGGCCTGGCCCGCTACCCGGTCTTCGAGGGCGAGGCCACCAACCGCGTCATCCGGCTGGCCAAGGGGGCCGGCGCGCCGGTCTACTTCGTCCACATGTCGGCCGCGGATGCGGTCAACGAGCTGCGGCGCGCCCGCGACGAAGGTCTGCCGGTCTTTGCCGAGACGTGTCCCCAATACCTCTTCCTCAGCCTCGAGGACCTCGGCCACGGGTTCGAAGGCTCGAAGTTCGTCTGCTCGCCGCCCCTCCGCGACGTCAAGGGCGGCCACCAGGACGAGCTCTGGAAGGCCCTCGTCTCCGACGACCTCCAGCTCGTGGCAACCGATCACTGCCCCTTCGACTTCCACGGCCAGAAGGAGCTCGGCCGGGGCGACTTTCGGAAGATCCCGAACGGCCTGCCGGGCGTCGAGAACCGCGTCGACCTCCTCCACGACGGTGGCGTCGTGACC
>JACQEH010000106.1 GCA_016200675.1 Chloroflexota bacterium
CGCCAGGCGATCACCAGCGCGTCCTGCAGGGCATCCTCGGCTCGATCAACGTCGCGAAGAATTCGTTGTGCGATCGCGAAGAGGCGGTCGGCGCGCACGCTGATCAGGTCGACGTACGCCGCCCGATCGCCATGTGCCGCTGCTTCAACGAGGTCACGATCCATCCGCTGCCGGTCCCTCGTGGCGCCCGTGGGGAGCGCTTTCCACTCGGTATGGTCGTTTTGCTACAGGCAGCGTTCATTCTGGACCTGGTCATGAGCGAATCCGGGCCCTTCGAGACCACTCGGCCGGGATCTCGAAGGTGAACGCCGGCTTGAAGTTTGCCGTGGCGTTCCGGCTGGCCGTCAGGGACCCGGCGCAGCGTCGGGCTGGGCGCAACGGTCGGGCTGGGGCTTGGTCCTCCGATGCCCCCGGAACGACCGGGCAGGAGGTTCCAGCCGACGACTCCGCCGCTCGTGACCAGCCTCGGCGATGCAGACATTGGTGAGGAGCCGATGCATCCAGGCGTCGAAACGGGCCGGATCGCGGAGGCTCGGAAGGTCACGCCAGGCGATCACCAGCGCGTCCTGCAGGGCATCCTCTTGACATCGCCGCGTGGCGTCATATATTGACGTGCATCATCTGTCAATGAAATGAGGGTTGGGAGCGGCGATGACAGCGTTGATTCCAGCGAGGTGGCTGCTGTGGCCCGGCGTCGTCGGCCCCATCGGGTTCGTGGTGACCTTCACGGTCGAGGGGGCAGTTCGCCCCGGCTATGACCCGGTCCGGCACTTCGTGAGCCTCCTCAGCCTCGGCGACGGCGGCTGGCTCCAGGTGGTGAACTTCCTCGTCACGGGCGGCCTCATCGCCGCCTTCGGCGTCGCCCTTCGCGCGCGCTGGGTCACCGGGCGCGGATCCAGGTGGGTGCCGCGCCTCATCGTGGCGACAGGCGTGGCGCTCATCGCGTCGGGCATCTTCGCCACGGACCCGGGACTCGGCTATCCACCCGGCGCCCCGGACGGCATGCCGACCGACCCCAGCTGGCATGCCGGGCTCCACTACCTCGGGAGCGTGGTCGTCTTCCTCGCGCTGCCGGCCGCGATGTTCCTGACGGCACGGCGCTTCCGGACAGGCGGAGACACCGCCGCCGCGGCGTACTCGGTCGTCAGCGCCCTCATCATGGTCGGGTTCTGGATCGCCCCGTTCGTCCTCGAGGTCGCAGGTCCGAGCCAGGTCGCCGGCCTCCTCCAGCGAATCGCGGTTCTCGGCGGCTTCCAGTGGCTCGTGGCAATTGCCCTGGCCGAGCTCGGGATCCTGGCGCGACTCCCGGTGCGGGCCGCGGCCTGACCCGTGGCCCCACGCACCTACACGCTCCGCCGCCGCGCCGAGTCGACCGCGGCAACCCGTGCTCGCATCGTGTCCACTGCGGTCGAGGTCTATCAGGAGCGCGGCGTGGGAGGAGCCACGATCGGTGCCATCGCGGCCCGGGCTGACGTGTCACGGGGCACGGTCCTGCATCACTTCCAGGATGCCGACGGCCTCCTCGCAGCCGCCATCGATCACATCCTCGCCACCATCGACATCCCCGACGAGCGGGTCCTCGACGGGGCGAGCACGGAGGCGGAGCGGATCCACCGGTTCGTCGATGCCACGTTCCGCTTCTACGAGCGGAGCAACTCGTGGTGGGAAGTCTTCCGGCGGGACATGGAGCGCCCCGTCGTCAAGGCCGGGGAGCAGCTCTTCTGGGCATCCTTCGGACGTCTCCAGACCGCCGCGATCGGCGACGGCTCGGGGGACCGGGTGGTGGCCTCGACGGTTGCGGCCCTGGTCCATCCGGGCACCCTGTGGACGTTTCGCGAGACCGGCTTGAACCTCGAGGAGGCGATCGACATCATTGCGGACCTGATCACCGGCGTCGTGCGGCGCCGGCGAGGGGAGAGGGAGTAGGCGGCCCGGACCCGGCTGGGTGGCGGGCTCGATGGAAGGGAGCGTCTCATGGTTCTCCAGCGAATCCACGCCGCCGCGGCCGTCGTCTTCCTGGCGACGATCGTGATCCAGGTCTTCCTTGCCGGCTCGGCGCTCGCCAACCTCGGCGGCTCCGGCGACTTCGCGACCCATGTCGGCTTCGGCTACACATGGGTCGGGCTCGCGGCCCTCGTCGTCTTCGTCACGGCGCTCGTGGCCAGGCGTCCGCGCCGCGAGGTGGGGATCACGGCCGGGCTGCTGGTCCTCTACGTCATCCAGACGATCCTGCCGTCCCTGCGGGGCTCGATGCCGGTCGTGGCGGCCCTCCACCCCCTGAACGCCATGATCCTGTTCGTCCTCGCGATCTGGTACGCCCGGCGCGCCTGGACGGCAAGTTCCGCCGCCTGATCTCCACCCATCACCCAGTTCGGTTCGCCCAATCGGAGCGGGAGGAGCTTCCTGTGGATCTCTACGGCTGGCTCGTGCTCGGCCACGTCACGGCGGTCATCCTCGCATTCGCCGCCCATGGGGTGTCGGCCTTCGCGATGTTCCGGGTCCGGCGCGAACGCGACCGGGCGCGCCTCGGGGCGATCCTCGACCTTTCGTCGAGCTCGCTCGGCATCGCCGGCGTGATGCTCCTCCTGGCCGTGATCCTCGGGATCGTCGCCGCGGTCGTCGGCAACCAGTTCGCGAAGGCCTGGCCGTGGGCGGCCATCGGCATCGTGGTCATCGCGTTCGGCTCGATGACGCCCCTCGCGGCGATCCCGATGAACAAGGTTCGTCGGGCCCTGGCCATCCCGATGGCCGGGGACCGCATCGGGGATACCGCTGGACCCGGTGGTTCCGAGGAAGAGCTCGCGACGGCCCTGGCGGGGATCAGGCCCGAGGTCCCGGCCGCCATCGGGATCACCGCCATCGTGCTCCTCACCTGGCTCATGCAGACGAAGCCGTTCTGAGGCACGCTGCCGGGGTGGCACGAGGCGGGGCTCGAAGCGCGGCCGCTGGGCTCATGGCCGTCGTCCTCGCCGCCGGGCTCGCGGGCTGCGGTTCGGCCGTTCCATCCGCGGCGGTCTCTGTTGCGGCGTCCTCGACACCGTCGCCGGCGGCGCCATCGGCACCGTCGGCATCCCTCGCCGCGAGCCTCTCACCAACCGCGGGAGGAGCCCCGAGTGCCGTGCCGACCATCGCCGCGACCCCGGCCGTGACGCCGAGCGCGCCACCGAGCGCGCCGTTCACCCTGACCTCCACGGCGTTCGTCGATGGCGGCGCGATCCCCAGCGCCAACACCTGCGACGGCGCCGACACCTCGCCCCCGCTCAGCTGGACCGGCGTGCCGGCCGGGACCGCCACGTTCGCCCTGATCGTCGATGATCCCGACGCGGGCGGGTTCATCCACTGGGTCCTCTTCGACCTCGGGGGAGCCGCAACGTCGCTCGGCGCGGCCATCCCCGTCCTGGCCGACGGGAACCCGCCCCAGGGCCGGAACAGCTTCGGCAGGGTCGGCTATGGTGGCCCGTGCCCGCCCAGCGGCACCCACCACTATCGGTTCCGGCTGCTCGCGCTCGCGACCCGACTCTCCCTCTCGGGCGGCCCGACGGCCGGCCAGGTCCAGGCCGCGGCCTCCGGCCACATCCTCGGCGAGGCGGTGCTCACCGGGACGTATCGCCGCCGCTGAGGATCGCCGGGGCGTGTCGCCCCTACACTGCCGCGCATGCGGATTGCCCACGTGCGCGAGTTGAACGGCCCCGCCGGGGCACCCTGGCGGCTCGCCGCCGCGCTCGGCGCGGGCGCAGCGACCCAGCCCTCCCCGCGGCGCTGGCTGGACCTCGAGGTCGCCCGCCGCCGGATCGCGATGCGCGAGCCCGGACGGACCCACAACAGCGACCTCTTCCGCCAGCCCCTGACGACCCTCGACGGGCTGCTGGCCCGGGGCCTCCGGGTCGCCGCGCTGGCGGAGATCGTGGAGGCCGCGGCTGCCGCCGATCCAGATCCGGACGACGACGCCGTCCTCGACGCAGCCGACCTCGCGTTCGGGCCGCCGATCCTGCGACCCCCGTCGTTCCGGGACTTCTACGCCTTCGAGCAGCACGTCCGAACGATGTGGGAGCGGCGTGGCGGCGAGATCCCCGAGAACTGGTATCGCCTGCCCGTCTTCTACTTCTCGAACACCTCCGAGATCCGTGGGCCGGGCGACCCGGTCTGGGCGCCCCGGGGCTCATCGGAGCTCGACTTCGAGTTGGAGGTCGGCGCCCTCGTCGACACGCCTGCCCTCGACCTGGCGACCGAGCGCGCCGAGGAGGCGATCGGCGGCTATTTCGTCCTCAACGACTGGTCGGCCCGCGACCTGCAGCGTGACGAGATGCCCGTTCGCATGGGGCCGGCGAAGGGCAAGGACTTCGCGACGTCGATCGGGCCGTGGCTCGTCACCCCGGACGAGCTCGCCGATGCCCGGGCGCCGGGTGCGACCGGGCCGGACCTGGCGATGACGGCGTCGGTCCGGGACCCGGCGGGCGCCGTGACGGCGGTCTCGGATGGCCGCTGGTCGGCGGCGCGCTACTCCTTCGGCGAGATGCTCGCCCGGGCGTCGGCTGATGTCCACGTCCGAGCCGGCGAGATCCTGGGCTCCGGGACCGCGGGCTCCGGCTGCCTCCTCGAGGTCAAGGACTCGACCCTCAGGCGCTGGCTCCAGCCGGGCGACACGGTGAGCCTTGCCATCGAGCGGCTGGGGACGCTGACCGCGCCGATCGTCGAGCGGCCGTGACCGTCGAGCGGCCGTTCATCCCGCCCGACCTCGACACCCCGGCCCTGGTCGTCGACCTCGATGTCGTCGACGCCAACAACCGGCGGCTGGTCGGCCACCTGGCCCCGCGCGGGATCCGCCTCCGACCGCACGCCAAGACCCACAAGAGCCTCGCCCTGGCCCGGATGCAGCTCGAGGCCGGGGCGCAGGGCCTGACTGTCGGGACCCTCGGGGAGGCCGAGGTCTTCGCAGCCGGCGGCATTTCGGACCTGTTCCTCGCCTACCCGATCTGGGCGGTCGGACCGAAGGCGGCCCGGCTGCGGGCGCTCCACGAGCGGACGCCGGTGATCGTCGGCGTCGATTCGGTGGCCGGGGCAGAGCGGCTTGCCGCCGCCGTCGCCGGGTTGCGGACCTCGCTGCGGGTCATTGCCATCCGTTCGCCTGGACGAAGTCAGCCGACGAGATCCTGGCCCACGCCCGTCAACGGGATTCAGACGCGGGACACTAGCCGCTGCTCAAACGAACGCGAATGACAGGTCCGGCAGGGACTGTCGGTCCAGTCCGGGGGAACTGTCTCCGATGCATGCCGGATCCGTCCTCCTCTGCCCGAACGGCGCCGCGTCAGCTCCTGTCGAGGGTCGAGCTGAACGTCGGTGAGCGCGGTCGCCTACAGGATGATCTGGCCCGCCGCCGCCGGTCTAGCTTCGCGTACGCAGCCGGCGCGTGGAGCGGCGGGCCAAGGTTTGCTATGGCGTCTAGCCGGAGATCCCGGTCCCGGCCTGAACCACCGTCCCGGCCGAGCTGAGGAACTGCCACGCGAGATTCGTGGGTAGGAGGTCCTTCTGCGCAAGGCCAACAAGGAAGAGGCCACCCTCCACTTTGCCTGTCTCTCGGCCGGGCTGGATGACCACCGACGTGGCATCAGGTGGCGCATTGCCGAAGACGAAGGAGTTCGTGGCAGCGCCCGTGTCGCCGCCTAGAGTCGAGAGATAGACCATTGCTCTGCCAGGGCGGTCGGGTTTCGACGTTGCTGCATAGACGCCGCCGCTCTTGGGCAGGAAGAGCGTGAGCTGCCCGTCGCTTCGAGCCAAGCCAGCACGCCCGTCTGGGAGATCAACTTGGATCGACAGCGACGGTGCAGGGTTCGTTGGAGGCGTTCCAAGGGGGAGGCTGCCGCAGCCGCCGAGCACTAGTGCGAGTGCGATAACACTCGCACGCACTCGAAGGCCGTGCTTGTTCTCGACCATGATGCTCCCCTTCGCGCGTTCGTCGAATTAGTTTACGAAGCTGGTGTAGGTGGCCAGGGACGCCTGACTTGAAGTTGGGCTGATACCAATGCTCGGCCCGGAGGCACTGAAGCCGATCGAGTATTGCTGGCTCGACCACGTGTGGTAGTACTTGAACACAGCGTTCGTGGACTGGTTGTGAAGCGATGTCTCCTTGATCGTGGCAAGCAGGTAGCCCCAGTCCGTCATGCCCCCCCAGCTATAGCAGTTGTTGCATTCGTTGAACTCCCAAGACGTTCCGACGTTTGGCGACATGTCGTTACGCGTGAAGGCGAACGTCCCTTGGTTGTTGCTGTGCCCGTACGCATAGTCCGAATTGAGCGCGAGGTTGTTTGCCCACGCCGTGGCAAGCTGGTCCATCCCGTCGTATCCGTTCGGTGGCCAGCCGTTCCACTTGAAGTAGTCGGTGATGTCCCAGCGATAGGCGGGCGCTTGACTGTCGAAGGCGATGGCGATGCTGATATACAGGTTGGCCGTTCCACCGGATCCGGTGGTCGCGGGGAGTGGCGTCGGACCGGCGTTTCCGAGCACAAGCCGCTGTGGCGCGCCCACAGGCTCACCGGTTTTCTGATCAAAGCTTTGCACCGCGCTTGAAAAGCCTACGATTATGTAGCGATTCGACTTGAAGTACGCCTTTCGGAGCTCCTTCTCCTGCGCCGACATACTGTTCCACGCGGAAGCAAGGTCACTCTTGCTCAAACCAGCAGGAGCGGAGCGCGCGCTGGTCGGAGCGACCATCGCGCCACCCATGGCAAGTGTTGTGCCCATCACGACTAGGAATCGCGCAACGAATCCACGACGTCTAAACATGATCCCCTCCGTGCGACGAACGACACTCGTCCAGTCAGGACGATTGGCACCTCTCTCTGACGACCGAAGCGCGCGGATCGGGGCGGTCGGGAGGGCGATTACCTGCCGAGCATTATGAATCAGGACACTACCACGGCGTCGTGCGCATCCCGACTGGCACACCGTCGCCGCATCTCGGCGAGGTGGTGGCCATCGTGCCCAACCACGTCTGCCCGGTCGTGGATCTCTTTGACTCGTTCGTGGCCGTCCGGGGCGAGAGCGTCGTCGGAACATGGCCGGTCGACGCGCGCGGGCGTCGCGGCTGAGCACGATCTGAACGTTCGCCGCTCGGCGGGACTCATAGTGGCCAGATCGCGCCACATGGCGTGACACTCCGAGGTCCTCCATGGACCGAGTCCTCGTCGAACAGGCCCGCAGTGGCGATCGGGACGCCTTCGCCAGCCTGGTGCACCAGGTCAGCGGCTCGCTGTTCGCCGTGGCGTTCCGGATCCTGCGCGACACCGGGCTGGCCGAGGACGCCGTGCAGAACGCCCTCGTGTCCGCCTGGCGGCAGCTGCCGCACCTCCACGACGCGGGTCGATTCGAGGCCTGGATCCATCGGATCGCGGTCCATGCCTGCTACGCCGAGTCACGTCGTCGGCGGGAGTCGGCGAACAACGTCCGGCTCCTGGATCTCCACGGATCCTCGACGGCGGACGGTAGCCGCGACCTGGCCGATCGCGACGAGCTCGAGCGCGCATTCCGGGGCGTTCCGCTCGACCAGCGCGCGGTCTTCGTCCTGCACCACTACCTCGGGCTGCCGCTGGTGGATGTCGCTGACATGCTCGGCATCCCGGCCGGCACCGCCCGATCCCGACTCCATTACGCAACGCGCTCGCTGCGCTCGGCCTTCGAGGCCGCAGCGCCGGTTCCCCTCAAGGAGGGCCGCCAGGCATGAACGACGACCGACAGTTCGAGCGCAACGCTCGTACCTGGCTCGAGATCGGCCCGACGGATGCACCCGACCGGGTGGTCGAGGGTGCCCTCCGCGAGATCGCGGCGACATCACAGGAACGGGATCTTCGGCTCCCGTGGAGAGTGCCTCGAAAGTCCAGCACCGTGCGCCTTGCCATGGCCGCCACCATCGGCATCCTCGCGATCAGTGGCGGCCTCCTCCTCGTCGGCAGCCGTCCGAGCCAGATCGGTCAACCAAGTCCGTCGCCAAGCGGATCGCCCGTTTCGACCATCAGGCCGTTCGCATCAACGGATCCCGCATCCACCGCGTTCGCTCGCTCGCTGCAGTCACGCTGGACGTCCGTGGGTGACCGTACGCAATCAGCGGCCGGATCTCAGTCTCCAAGCCTCGCTCCGTTCGGCGCGACCATGGTGATCGGTCCCACAGGGGTTCGGATCTGGGCATTCAAGGCCGACATCGTGAGCGCATGGTCGGCGTCCGCTTCGGACGGGCGGCTCGCGGTTCATTTGGTCGCCTCCCAGCGAGTCCTGACCGCCGGACATTGGGACTGCCAGACAGGCCAGGACGGAGCCTATAGCGCCGTGCTCGCCGCGGGCGGTTCAACGCTGACGCTCACCGCGGTGGCTGACGCCTGCGCGACGCGCCTGGGCATCATGGCGGGTGCGTGGACTCGCACGCCCTGTGACAGCGGTGACCAACGGTGCAACGAGCTCGCGGCCGGTCGGCACGAGTCGACTGTTCCACTGCCCGGCGACGTGTCCGCCTCGCCCGTTATCGCCAGCTACTCGTATGACGTGCCCGTCGGGTGGACCAGTGAGCAGCTCGGCGATGGCACCCTCTTCAGGCTCGCCGACGGCGCGGGGATCAACCTCCGCTTCGATCTGGTGCCTCGCTCCCAGATCGCCGGGTGCCCCGAGGTCGCGGCGCAAGGCGTCAGCACGACCGCAGCGGCCATCGCCGCATGGCTTCGGGGGCTTCCAGGGCTGACCACGACAACGCCAACGCCGGTGGTGATCGACGGTTACAGCGGCGTGATGCTCGACCTGTCCTACGACACGAGTTCGACAGGGGTCTGCCGGGATCCTGGTCAGGCTCCGGTTGTGTTCGTCTTCAGGCGCCCTGGATCGTCGGCCCAGCTTCCGATGCTATACGACCCCGGTTATCGATCGAGGTACGTCATCCTCGATCTGCCGGGAGAGCACAACCTCCTGATTGACGCCACGACGCCTGACCAACAGAGCTTCGACGAGTTCGTACCGGCCGCGATGCCGATCATCGACTCGCTCCAGTTCACCCGCACGGGTCCGTAGGTCACGGTCGATGCTCCGGCACCGTCCCTCCATCGCCGCTCGAGCGCGTCCGGCGGCG
>JACQEH010000092.1 GCA_016200675.1 Chloroflexota bacterium
AGGCGCGGTGCCCGCTCCGTCAGGCGCGGTGCCCGCTCCGTCAGGCGCCGGTGCCGACGGGCGCCGCGGGCTCGGGTTCCGGCAGGCCCGCCTCGGAAGCGAGGAGGGCGGCCCGGTCGGTTCGTTCCCAGGGGAGGTCGACGTCGGTCCGGCCGAAGTGGCCGTAGGCGGCGGTCTGGCGGTAGATGGGCCGCCGCAGGTCGAGGGCGCTGATGATGGCCGCGGGCCGCAGGTCGAAGTGCCGTTCCACGAGCCGCTCGATGGTGGCGTCCGGCACGTGGTTCGTCCCGAAGGACTCCATCGACACCGAGACCGGCCGGGCAATCCCGATCCCGTAGGCGACTTCGATCTCGAAGCGGTCGGCGAGTCCGGCCGCGACGACGTTCTTGGCCACCCAGCGGGCGGCGTAGGCGCCAGAACGATCGACCTTGGTCGGATCCTTGCCGGAGAAGGCGCCGCCGCCGTGGCGGGCCATGCCGCCGTAGGTGTCGACGATGATCTTGCGGTCGGTCAAGCCGCAGTCGCCCACCGGTCCGCCGATGACGAAGCGCCCCGTGGGGTTGACGAAATATTTGCCCATCGGCCCGCCGGTCACGAAGCGGCCCGTGGGGTTCACGTGCATCACCGGGTCGCTCCCGCGAAGGGCGGCCGGGATCGAGGGCAGGATCACCGTCTCCACGATCTCATCGCGGAGCCGGGTCATGTCGACGTCGGGGTCGTGCTGGGCCGAGACGACCACGGTCGGGATCCGGACGGGCTGCCCATGCGAGTACTCGACCGTCACCTGGGTCTTGCCGTCCGGACGGAGGTAGTCGAGCTGGCCGCGCTTGCGGACCTCGGCCAGCTGGCGGGCCATGCGGTGGGCGAGGGCGATCGGGAGGGGCATCAGCTCGGGCGTCTCGCGGCAGGCGAAGCCGAACATCATCCCCTGGTCGCCGGCCCCCAGCTCGAACGTCGGGATGGTCACGCCTCGGACCTCGAGGGCCGTGTCGACCCCGAGGGCGATGTCGGACGACTGCTCCTTGATGGAGACCATCGTGCCGCAGGTCTCGTAGTCGAACCCGTAGTCCGACCTGGTGTAGCCGATCTCCCGGACCGTCTCCCGGACGACCTGCTGGAAGTCGATGTAGGTCTCGGTCGAGATCTCGCCGAGGACGATCACCAGGCCCGTCGTGGTGGCGGTCTCGCAGGCGACGCGGGCGTCGGGATCCCGGGCGATGATGGCATCGAGGATGGCATCGCTCACCTGGTCGCACATCTTGTCGGGGTGGCCCTCGGTCACTGATTCCGACGTGAACAGGTAGTGCGGGGCGTCGACGATACTGGTCATGGGGTCCTCATGCGGTCGCCGCCGAGCGTAGCACGACGCACGCGGAGGGCGGGTCGCAGGCCGCGGTGCGACGCCCCGGCGCTGGGGCGTCGCTAGACTCGCGACGTGGATGCGACCGATCTCGAGCATGCCCGAGCCCTCGACGGCGTCGACCCGCTCCGCGACTTCCGGACCCGGTTCGCGATCCCGGATCCGGGCCTCGTCTACCTCGACGGCAACTCCCTCGGCCGCCCGCCGCTGTCCGCGATCGAGGCCGTCGCGCGGGTGGCGGAGCGGGCATGGGCCGAGGACCTGAGCCGGGGCTGGGATCACCGGCTCGACGCGCCGCTGCGACGCGATCGCGGTCGCGGCCGAGGAGTTCCCGACCGACCGCTACGTCGTGGAGGGGCTGGCCGCCGCGCGGGGGCTCGAGATCCGCTGGCTGACCGACGACCCGATCGAGGGCCTCACCCTCGAGGACATCGAGGCCGTCGTCGACGAGGACCTCGCCCTGCTCGTCCTATCCCACGTCAACTACCGGTCGGCGGCCATCGTCGACCTCGAAGCCGTCACCGAGCGGGCGCGGACCGCCGGCACGCTGGTCCTCTGGGATCTCTCGCACAGCGCCGGAGCGATCCCCGTCGATCTCGCCGCCAGGGGTGCGGACCTCGCCGTGGGCTGCACCTACAAGTACCTCAACGGGGGACCCGGGGCGCCCGGCTACCTGTACATCCGTCGCGAGCTCCAGGCCGCGCTCCGGCCGCCGATCCAGGGCTGGTTCGCCCAGGCCGACCAGTTCGAGATGGGTCCCCGGTTCGAGCCGCGCGCCGGCATCGGCGGCTGGCTCGTCGGAACGCCCGGCATGCTCGGCCTGGCGGCGGCCGAGGCCGGCATCGCCGTCTCCGCGGAGGCGGGCGTGGATCGCATCCGGGCCAAGGGCATGGCCCTGACGAACTATGCGGTGGAGCTGCTCGACGCATGGCTGGCACCGCTCGGCTGCAGCCTCGGGTCACCGCGCGGCGCGTCCCGCCGGGGCAACCACATCTCGATTCGCCATCCCGAGGCGCGCCGGCTCACGGGCGACCTGATCGCCCGGGGCGTCATCCCCGACTACCGGGCGCCGGACTCGATCCGGGTGGGCGGCGGGCATCCCGGCGACGAGGACTCCCTCGCCGAGGTCGGTCGTCGGTCGGTCCATTCAGCCAGAAGTTGGCCAGATCGACATCCGGGGAGCGTTGGGACCCTATCCGAGGAGCCTGGAGCCACGGTCGACCCGAAACGGGCACGGATCCGCGCGAGGGCCGCCGGCGTCATGGCCCCGGAATCCTTCGAAACCTCGCCCAAGACTCCGGGGATGTCCGTTTGGCGAAGAAGTGGGCATTGGCGTCGGCGCCGGATTACGGGCCAAGGCCCGCGCGGGCTCTCAGCCGCCGGCCGAGGCACCCTCGCCCCGTGCCCGCCACTCGTCGAGGAACCTGATCTCGACGGGCTCGACATCGTCGGCCGGGGCGAAGCCGAAGACCTG
>JACQEH010000093.1 GCA_016200675.1 Chloroflexota bacterium
CCGGCGGCGATCCGCTCGCCGCGCGCCTCGAAACGCACGCGTCGGGCTATCGGCTCCGCGTCGAACCCGGCGAGCTCGATGGAGAGGCCTTCGAGGCCGAGGTCGCCGCCGCTGAACGGCTGGGTCCCGCCGATCCCGGCAGCGCGGTCACCGCCCTGCGCCGTGCGCTCGCCCGCTGGCGCGGTGACGTCGACGCCGGCGGCTCGGAATCGGCCGCCGCCGGTGGCGCGATCACCCGCCTCGAGGAGCTCCGCCTCGGCGCCAGCGAGACCCTCGCCGAGCTGAACCTGCAGCTTGGCCGGCCGCGCGACGTCGCCGCCGATCTCGAACCCCTGGCGCGGGAGCACCCCTTCCGGGAGCGGTTCCACGCCCTGCTGATGATCGCCCTGTATCGCAGCGGCCGGCAGGCCGACGCGCTCGTCGCGTATCGGACCGCCCGTGGCGCCCTCGTCGACGAGCTCGGCGTGGAACCGGGACCGGAGCTGCGGGCCCTCGAGCTCGCGGTCCTGCGCCAGGATCCGGGGCTGATGGGCTCGCCTGGATCCGCCGCCACGGCAGCCCTCGACGACCAGCCGGGCCCGGCGAGGTCGGCCGCCGCCGCAGCCGCGCTCCACGGGACGCCCCCGATCGACACGCCGTTCATCGGCCGCCAGGCCGAGCTCGCCGCAGTCGTCGAGCTCCTCGATGTCGAGCGCCTGGTGACCATCTCTGGGGTCGGTGGGGCCGGCAAGACCCGCTTCGCGATCCAGGCCGCAACCCAGGCCCTCGGGCGCTTCCCAAGTGGCGCGTGGTTCGTCGACCTTACGCCCGTCCCGGACGGCGAACGCCTCCCGCTTGCCGTGGCGGCCAGCCTCGGGATCGCGGAGCAGGCCGGTCGCGGCATCGGCGAAACGATCGTCGATAGCCTCCGCGACGCGAGAAGGCTCCTCATCCTTGACAACTGCGAGCACGTCGTGGATCCATGCGCGCGCTTCGTCGAGGCGCTCCTCGACGGGGCCCCGGACCTCGTGATTCTGGCGACGAGTCGCGAACCTCTCAGACTCTCGAGCGAGGTGCTGTGGCGCCTCGCACCACTCGATGTACCGGCCGTGACGGCGGGGCCGAATGCCCGCGGCGACGTCGATGTCCTCGCCTCCGACGCGGTCCGGCTCCTCCTGGATCGTGCCGGACGGGTTCGTCCGGGGCGAGCCTGGACCGACTCCGACCTCGCCGCGATGGACCAGATCTGTCATCGGCTCGACGGGCTCCCGCTCGCCATCGAGATGGCGGCCGCGCGTCTCCGCGTGCTCGAACCGCAGGACGTGCTCGATCGCCTCGACGATCGATTCCGCCTCCTGACCGACGGCGGTCGAACCGCGATCCCCCGGCATCGTTCGCGACCGCCGTGCCGCCGGCCGCGGTCGAAGTGGTCTGCGGCGGCCCGGACATCGATGCGGTCGAGGCAGCCGTCCGCCTGGCAGATCGCTCGCTCGCCATCACCACCGTGGGGTCCGACGGCCGGAGCCGCTTCGGCCTGCTCGATACGGTTCGCGAGTACGGCCGCGTCGAACTCCGGGCAAGCGGGGAGGAGCAGGCGATCGCCGAGCGCCACCTGGCCTACTGGACCGCAGTTGCCACGGCAGCCTTCGAGCAGCGCCACGAGGACCGGGACGAGCAGGCCGACGCCCTCGAGCGCGAGGTCGGCGAGCTGCGCCTGGCGCTGGACCGGGCGCATGCGATCGATTCCGGAGTGGAGCTGGCCCTGGCGGGCCGACTGGGCTGGTTCTGGATCCACCACACCCACCTGACCGAAGGGCGGCGGCTGCTCGACCGGGCGCTGTCCGGGACCGGTGGCGACGAGCTTGACCGCGCCAGGTGCCTGTGCGCCGCCGGCACCCTGGCCTCGATGCAGGGAGGCTCGACGGACGCGTTCGAGTCCATCGAGGCCGGCCTGGCCGTCCTCCGGCGCCGCGGCGAGCTCGTCGAGGAGTGCGCCGCCCTCGACGACTACGGCTGGGCGATGTTCTTCCAGAACGACAACGCGGGGGCGATGGTGGCGTTCGAACGGGCCGTCCAGCTCGCCGACCAGTCGGGGATCCCCGGCCTGATCCGCCGTGCCAACACGGGGCTGTGCCAGGTGATCGTGGCGAACGGCGATGTCGATCGAGGTCGAGACCTGGCCCAGCAGCTGCTCCGGATTAGCGGCGGCGATCTCTGGACCTCGCACCTCGCCCACCACTTTGTCGCCGACTGCGCCCTCTTCGCCGGCGATCCTGGCGCCGCGCTTCCGTCATATCGCGTGGCGCTCGAGCTGGCTCAGCGCATGGGCAACGCCGTCGAGACGGCCATCGAGATCCAGGGCGTGGCGATGGCGGCTGCCGGATCCGGCGCGGCCGAGCTCGGGATCCGGCTCAATGCCGCGGCCGAGGCCGCCTTTGTCGCCATCGGCTTCGACTTCGACGTCCCCTGGTGGTCGGCGCTCCTCGAGCGGTACCTCGGGCCCGCGCGCCTTGCGCTCGGGGACGAAGCGGGCGCCATCGACCGCGAGGGACGAACGCTGAGCCTCAACGAGGCCGTCAGCGAGGCGCTCGAACGATCCCGCGCCTGACGGGCGCCGCCCAGGACACCCAGCTTCGGCCGGCCTTCAGCCGACCTTCAGCGCCGGATCCCAACCTCTGATCCATCGCCACACGGCGCCATCAGGAAGGAAGGGACGACATGGACCATTCGACCACCGCGGCCGTCGCGCGACGCTGGCACCAGGACATCTACCTTCGAGGCCGCATTGAGGTCGCCGAGGAGATCTGCAGCCCTGGGCTCCTGGCCCACGGAACCGGTGTCGCGCCGAACGCGCCGACCGGGCCGCGATTCGTCAGCGAGGACGCTGCCGCGATGCGCGAAGCCTTCGACATCCGGGCCGTCACCGACGACGACGTCATCGCCTCCGGCGACCGCGTCGCGATCCGCTGGACTTTCCGGGGGACCCACGTCGGGTCGTTCCTCGGCGTCGAGGGCACGGGTCGCCAGGTCAACCTGACCGGCATGGACATCTTCCGGTTCGAGGGCGATCGGATCGCCGAGTTCTGGACCGAATTCAACCTCATGGACCTCGCCGAGCAGATCGGCGCAATCCCCACCGCCGACGTGGCCTGACTCGCGACGTCTGCACCACCGCCACTCACGAAGGGAGCGTCTCGCAATGAACAAGATCGCAACCGCGCTCGTCACGGGACTCCTCGTCGCCGGCCTTGCGCCGGCCGTCGCCCTCGCCGGTTCCCCGCCGACCCCGGGGTCCGGGACCTGGGACGACTGCAACTTCAACGGCAGCCTCGTCGCCGTCGGTCCGAACCTCGTCGTGACCGTGGCCATTGCCGAGAACTACCACGGGATGCTGGAAGGGACCTACGCGGGCACGGAGCGCGACGTCGTCTACGCGGACGGAACCGCCACGTTCCACGGGAATGGCACCTTCAGCGGCACCGTTGCCGGGCGGACCGGCACCGGCAGACTGACCTACGAAGGGGCCGTCCCAACCAGCGGGGTCATGCCGGCGACGGGGCCGCACAGTGGTACGTGGGTGCTCGTCGGCGAGACCGGCGGGCTGGCCTCGATCGTCGCGCGCGGCAACTGGGGTGCCCAGCTCCTGGGCGGTTCCGACATCTGCGACTGGGGCATCTACGGCGGCGCCTACAGCGGCCAGGTGGTCGCGCGGTAGCGCCCTGGCAGACCACCTGCAAACGAAGAGCCCCCGGCACATGTCGGGGGCCTTTTCGTGTCGAAGTCGCCGGTGGCCGTCGGCCGCAGGCGGCGGGGTCGAGCGTGAAGTTGACGTCGACGATCTTGTCCCACCACTGGGGCGCGCCAGGTCGAGCTCAAGGGCGTCCGCAAGCCGGTCGAGGTCCTGGCGATCGACTGGCGCTAGCCCTCGCGACTCCTGGATCAGCGGGTCATCGTCGTCGTCGAGGTCGCGGTCTCGCTGCTCACGGTCATCGACTGTGTGTGCGGGCCGGCATCCGGCGCGGCCGAGCGGCCGACGCTGGTGACCCAGATTCTGAACTCGTTGGCGATGTCGCTCACGTAGAAGCAGTCCGGCGAGTTCAGGTCGTGGAAGGGCGCGTCGGGGCCGCGGACCTCGATGGAGATCTCGCCTTTGTCGTTCTTGTTCTCGAGGATGACCCGGATCGTGACGGGCAGGTCACCTTCGTATGTCGTCGGACAACCGTTATCCGCCTGGTTGAAGAACTTCACGTGGACCTTGCCGCTCCCGTGGAGCGTGCCGTCGGACGCGAGGTCGGCCTGGATCGGGGCCAGCGGCGTGATCGTGATCGACCGCGTGAAGCCCACGAGCTTGTACTGGATGCCGCCGGCGAGACTGACCTTCGCCTGCTTCAGCCCACGCACGGTGTAGATGACGTCGAGCTTGCCGAGGCCCCGCTTCGACGTCGACTTCAGGTGGACCGTCCCGATGTCCCCGTCGTCCTTGCCGGCGGTGTACCGGAAGTCGGCCGGGGCGGGCACCTTCGATCCTTGGGGCTCGACCTTGCCTTTCCCATCGAGCGTCGCCACGACCGGCGCCGACAGGTCCTCTCCGGTAAAGCGGGCACGCGGCTGGGCGGTGATCTTGACGACCTCCTCGGGGTCAACGTCGCGGCCGTCACCGGCGGTCAGCCGGATTTCAACGCACTTGCCGCTCCAGATGAAGTCCTGGGAGGATCGCCTGACTTCGTCCGCGACGAGGAGCGGCAGGAACGCGGCCCCGGCCCGCAGGCTCTCCAGCTGGGCCTTCGTCGCGGTGCCCTGGTCCTGGCTGTTGACGGCTGTCTGGGCTCGCGAGTCGTCGCTGCCCCAGTTGAGGCCGAGCTGCGACGAGGCTGTCCAGTCGACCGGGTCGCCGTTCGACCGGGTGCCTGTCACGCTGCCGGTGACGTTGCTCTGGAGCTCGGTCCGGGTGATCGCGGCGTTGTCGTTGACCAGGAAGCGGAACGACGCGTCGACGTCGGTCGTCGCGGCGGTGCCCCCGCCGCCCTCCGTGCGGGTGAAGCTGGACTCCAGGTGGACGGTCACCTTGCCGTTCACGACGCCATTCGGATCGGGGCAGGTCGCGATCTCGAAGTGGGCCTTGGCCGACTCGCGAACGATGCCGAGGGCCTTACCGCTTGGGCCGGTCAGCATGCCCAGGGTCCCGATGTCGACCGTCATCGAGACCCGCCCGCCGCCGACGCCCTCGGTGATCGTCTGGCTCAGGGTGCTCGAGAGCCGTGTCCCGTCGCCGAGCGTCGCCGAGGCCGGCGTCGACGGCAGCGGTGTCGTGACCTCCCGATAGGCGTCGGGGTGGTCCGATCCACGTTCCAGGAGGAACGCGGCCGTCTCCAGCACGGCCGCCGCCGCCGAGAATGCCGCGATGCCCGTTGCGCCCATGAAGTCGAATCCGGTGGGTCGACCCGGCGGTGGCCCTTTGAGGGCGGCCAGCTGACCCGCGAGCGGGCCCACGGCGGCGGTGCCCCCTGCAACCTTCGCCTGGAGGTCCCGTTCGAAGGCAGCAGCCGCTTCGATCTTCTGGGCATCGAGCGCCGCCAGGACCTCGGCGCCGTTCGCCCCGATCGTGACCGCGATCTCGGCGTCGGCCCGCGCCTGGGCGACGAGTCGCGCCTCCTCGTTGCCGAGAGCCTGGGCGAGATCCGCCTCGGCCGGGATGGCGAGCGTGCCGTCGTCCGTCGATGCGGTCGCTGTCGACAGCCCGCCCGACTGTGACGAGACAGGTCCGACGCTCGGCGCGGGCCCGCCGCTGCAACCGACCACGAGCGCGATCGCCGCGATCGCCGCGAGGCGCCGCAGCATCCTCGACCCCTGATGTCCCGCCCCCGCCGCCATTGAAGCTGGTTATAGCCGACGAGACCCGGCGCGACAAGATGGCCGGCGGTTCGGGCGGCCGCGA
>JACQEH010000111.1 GCA_016200675.1 Chloroflexota bacterium
AAGTAGCCGGACCACTCGCGCCACTGCATCTTCCGGTTGAGGGGCGCGGTCCGCGGGTGGAACGGCGTTCCCACGCTCATGCCTCGGCCTCCGTCATGTCGATCCAGATCGTCTTCAGCTCGGTGTACTGGTCGTGCGCGTGGACCGACTTGTCGTGGCCCCCGAAGCCCGACTGCTTGTAGCCGCCGAACGGCGTCGAGAGGTCCCCCTCGCTGTAGGCGTTGACCCCGACGGTCCCGGCCCGCAGCGCCCGGGCCATCCGATGCGCCGTCCGCAGGTTCTCGGTGTAGAGCGAAGCCGCCAGGCCGTAGGGCGTGTCGTTGGCGATGGCGACGGCCTCGGCCTCGGTGTCGAAGGGGATGACCGTGAGGACCGGCCCGAAGATCTCCTCCTGGGCAATCCGCATGTCGTTCGTCGCGTCGTCGAAGATCGTCGGGGCAAGGAAGTGGCCGCCGGAGTCCTCGAGGACGCGCCGACCGCCGGCCACGAGCCGTGCCCCGTCGCGTCGGCCGGCCTCGATGTAGCCGAGCACCCGCTCGAGGTGGCCGCGGGTGATCATCGGTCCGATCCGGGTCTCGTCCTCCATCGGGTCGCCGACGAGCCATTCCTGCGTCGCCGCGGCGACCAGCCGCTCCACGAGCTCCTTACGCCGGCTGCGATGAACGATCAGGCGACTGCCCGCGCTGCAGTTCTCGCCCATGTTCCAGAAGATCGCGTCGAGGATCTTCGGGGCGATGGCATCGAGCGGCGGGGCGTCGGCCATGACGACCTGGGGGCTCTTGCCGCCCAGCTCCAGGACCACCCGCTTGAGGTTCGTGTCGGCGCTGTGGTGGAGGAACGACCGCCCGACCTCGGTGGAGCCGGTGAAGGCGACGACATCGATGTCGGGATGGCGGGCGATGGCGACGCCCACGACATCGCCGGGGCCCGGCACCACGTTGAGGACGCCCGCCGGCAGGCCGGCCTCGCCCGCGAGCTCGGCGATCCGGAGCAGGCTGAGCGCCGTTTGGGCCGCGGGCTTGATCACGACGCTGTTGCCGGTCGCGAGTGCGGGGCCCAGCTTCCAGGCGGCCATCTGGGCCGGGTAGTTCCAGGGGATCACCGCGCCGACGACGCCGGCCGGCTCGCGGACGATCATCGCGACCGCCGACGGCCCCGTCGGCGCGACCTGGTCGTAGAGCTTGTCGATCGCCTCGGCGTGCCAGCGGATCGTGGCCGCGGTATCGGGGATGTCCAGGGCCCGGACGTCGGCGATGGGCTTGCCGGCGTCGAGCGTCTCGGTCGCGGCCAGCTCGTCCCGGTGGGCGTCGATGAGGTCGGCGAAGCGGATCAGGGTCCGCTTGCGCTCCGATGGCGAGGCGTTGCTCCAAGCGCCGTCATCGAACGCCCGGCGGGCGGCCCGGACCGCGCGATCCACGTCCTCGGCGCCGCCCTCGGCGATCTCTGCGAGCGGCCGGCCCGTCGCGGGGTTCTCGGAGGTGTAGGTCCGGCCGCTCGTTGCCGGCACGAACTCGCCGTCGATCCAGGCGGACGTCCGGAAGCGGAGCCCGTCGGCGACGCTGGCGAGGGAGCGTGTCATGGGTGCCTCTCCTCGGCTGGGTGCATCCAGTCTATGCAGTCCGGATGGAGCCGGCGCTCGTGGCGCCGCCAGCCGCGACAGCGCGGTTCAGCCTCCCGCTCGCGTGGCCTCGCGGCGTGCTGCCACGGCGTCCCTGGAGCGGCGGATCGCCGCGGCGGAGGTGTCGATGTCGTCGTCCGTGGTCCGCCAGTTCGAGACCGAGATCCGCATGGCTGCCATGCCGTGCCAGGTCGTCCCGCCGAGCCAGCACGTGCCGTCGGCCTGGACCTCGGCGATCACCTCGCGGGTGAAGGCGTCCGTCTCGACGTCCGAGGCGCCGGGGTAGGTGAACCGGACGAGGACCTGGTTGAGGACCACGTCGTTGAGGATCGTCAGCCCCGGCGTCCCGCTGAGCCGATCCGCAATCCGCGTCGCCAACCGGCAGCATCGCTCGACGAGATCAACCAGGCCCTCGCGTCCGAGCTCCCGGAGGGCCGCGTACACGGCAAAGCCGCGCGCCCGTCGCGACGATTCGCCGACCCAGGTCCCGCCGTCGCGCTCCGCGCCGGTCCCCGGCAGGTAGTACGCGGCGCCATGGGACATCGCTGTCTGGTGGGCATCCGGGTCCCGGACCACGACGACTCCCGAGTCGTAGGGCACGTTGAGCCACTTGTGGCTGTCGGTTGACCACGAGTCGGCGTCGGCCAGTCCCGCCACCAGGTGGCGCAGAGTC
>JACQEH010000095.1 GCA_016200675.1 Chloroflexota bacterium
AACCGCCGGGCGGCGTGACCCAACCGCCGGGCGGAGCCTCGGGGCCACCGTTCGGCGGTCCGGGATCGTCGTCCGGCCCGAAGTTCACCCAGGCCGTCGCCGCCGTGACCGGTGGGCCAGGGGCGAGCGGTGCGATGCGGGACACGTCGACCGACGCGAACGGCGGCCGTAGCGAACTCGCCCGGGGTGCCTGGCCGCTGCTGCTGATCACGATCCTCCTATCCGCCCTCACCCTGTGGGCGGCGGACCGGCGACGGCGCCGCCAGATGGAGCGCTGATCCGATCGACGTAGTACGGCTTGGACACCGGCGCGTGTCGATATCGCGCCGGTGTCCGGTCGCGCCCGCGTGCGGGTGCTGTCTACGATTCTTGGGCGATCTGCGGCGTCGGATGACCACACGCTATCGCCCATTCGCACCAGAATCAAGAAAACGCAACCAACGAGAGACTTGACAACGCAATTGTCAGGTTTCTAGGATATCGATCGTCCGGTCCGAGGTGGGCCGGATGCCCGATCGACGGCCGACGTGCGCCCCCGGGCAGACGAGCAGCACCCGCAGCACAGGAGGTTCACGACATGACGATCGTGCGCCGGCCATCTCGCCTCGGCGAGTTCATGACGCTCCGCCAGGCGATGGACCATCTCTTCGATGACGACGTCTTCCGGCCATTCCGCTGGGCGCCCGGCGCCGGTGACGGCCCGGCCCTCCCGCTGGACGTGACCACGTCCGCGGACGAGCTCGTCGTGGAGGCCGCCCTTCCGGGCATCAAGCCCGAGGACGTCGAGATCACGGTCGAGAACGGCACCCTGACGATCGCCGGCAAGACGGCCGACGAGCGTCGCGCCGAGGACGGCAGCTACCTCGTCCAGGAGATCCGCCGCGGATCCTTCAGCCGCTCGGTGACCCTGCCCAACGGCCTCGAGCCGGACAAGGCCACGGCCACCTTCGAGCACGGCGTCCTGACGCTGCGGATCCCCAAGGCCGAGCAGCTGAAGCCCCGCCAGATCCGGATCTCCCCGGTGACCGACGGCAATGCCAGCCACACGGCCAGCATCCCGGCCGAGTCCGGCCAGGCCTGAGCGGGGAGCGTCGAGGCCCGTGCGCGTGACCATCCGGCGAGCCGAGCCACGGGATCCGGGTCGCCCCGTCTACGTCATCAGCGTGGCGGCGGGGATCGTCAGCGTCCATCCCAGGACGCTCCGGATCTACGAGGACGCCGGGCTGGTCTGCCCCGCGCGGACCCCGACCAACATCCGCCTCTACTCGGAGAACGACATCCGGCGGGTCATGTGGATCCGCCACCTCACCCAGAACCTCGGCGTCAACCTCGCCGGCGTTCGAATCCTCTTCGAGCTCGAGGAGCGTCTCGGGACGCGGATCCTCGAGCGCCTCTACGACGAGGGCGCAGCCGCGGCCGAGGGCGCACCGGATGGTGCGCCCGACGCCGAGCCCGAGCCCGAGCCCGAAACCGCATCCAGTCCCGCCTGAACGCAAAGGATTAGGAGAACCCGATGGCCAAGCGACCGTCCAAGCCGGACGCCGAGCGGAACCAACCGTCCATCATCGAACTGCCGCTCGTCGCGCTCCGGGAGACGGTCATCTTTCCGGAGATGATCGTGCCCCTCCAGGTGGGCCGGGACAAGAGCGTCGCCGCGCTGAACGCCGCGGTCGAGGCCGGCAGCCCGATCGCCCTGGTCACCCAGCGGACCGCCGACCAGGAGGACATCAACGATCCCTCCGAGCTCTACACCGTCGGAACCCTGGCCAAGATCGCCCAGGTGGTGCAGCTCCAGGACGGCACCGTCCGGGCCATCGTCCAGGGCCAGACGCGAATCCGCGTCGTCGGTTTCGCCCAGACGGAGCCGCACCTCCGGGCGACCGTCGAGGAGCTCCACGACACGACGCCGCCCAACGTCGAGATCCAGGCGCTCATGCGCTCGGTCCAGGCGCAGGTCGAGCAGTACGTGCAGGCCGGCGCCCCCGTACCCCCCGAGGCCGCTGTCGCGGCCAAGAACATCAGCGAGCCCGGCCTCCTGGCGGACATGACGGCCTACAGCCCGGACATGACCACCGAGCAGCGCCAGGAGCTCCTCGAGACCGTCGACATCGTCGAGCGCCTCAAGCTCGTCTCGGGCTTCCTCGCCCGCCAGATCGAGATCCTCGAGCTCAAGGGCAAGATCCAGTCCGAGGTCAAGTCCGAGATGGACAAGACCCAGCGGGAGTACATCCTCCGCGAGCAGCTGAAGGCCATCCAGCGTGAGCTCGGCGACGACGACCCGCAGCAGGCCGACGTCAACGAGCTGCGCGACAAGGTCGAGGCCTCCGGCATGCCCGACGAGGTCAAGGCCCGGGCCCTCAAGGAAGTCGACCGCATGAGCCGGATCCCGTCCGCCTCGCCCGAGGTCGGCGTCATCCGGACGTACGTCGACTGGCTCGTGAGCCTGCCCTGGAACGTCACGACCGAGGACCGCTACGACATCAGGGAGGCGGCCAAGATCCTCGACGAGGACCACTACGGCCTCGAGAAGATCAAGGAGCGCATCCTCGAGTACCTCGCGGTGCGCGCCCTGGCGGACACGATCCGCAGCCCCATCCTCGCCCTCATCGGCCCGCCCGGCGTCGGCAAGACGTCGCTCGGCAAGAGCGTCGCCCGGGCGATGGGCCGGAAGTTCGTCCGGATGAGCCTCGGCGGCATCCACGACGAGGCCGAGATCCGGGGCCACCGGCGAACGTACATCGGGGCCCTCCCCGGCCGGATCATCCAGAACGTCAAGACGGCCGGCACGAACAACCCGGTCTTCATGCTCGACGAGATCGACAAGATCGGGATGGACTTCCGGGGCGATCCGTCGTCGGCCCTCCTCGAGGTCCTCGACCCCGAGCAGAACAACTCCTTCCAGGACAACTACCTGGAGGTGCCATTCGACCTCAGCAAGGTCCTCTTCATCGCCACCGGCAACCTCATGGACCCGATCCCGGCGGCTCTCCGCGACCGGATGGAGAT
>JACQEH010000096.1 GCA_016200675.1 Chloroflexota bacterium
CTGAGCCCGCCCGACCCATCGTTGGATCCGGTTCACCTCAAGGAAGAGCTGGCCGAGTGGTCACGACGCAGCCGGGTGGTACAGGAGCGCCTGAGCGCGCTCCAGCACATCGTCAATCTCATGCTCTCGCGCGAGATGGGCACCTGGACCCGCGTCCTGGTGGACGTCGAGGACTACCGGGGCAGGCGCGAGCGACAGCTCCGCGAGATCGCGGAGCGGGCCGCCCAGCGGGTCATCGAGACCGGCAAGATGCTCCAGTTGGAGGCGATGCCGGCCCTCGAGCGCCGATGGGTTCACCTCGCCCTGCGCAACCACCCCGACGTCGCGACCCAGTCGATCGGTGAGGAGCCGAACCGCCGGATCATCGTCCTGCCGAGAGTGGGCTGACCCGAATCGCCCCTCGCCGAGGGGACAATCGGGGGGAGCCGCTACGATGAGGCTGGCGTCACGCTCTGTCGGGGGTGCACGTCAACCCCACGCTCCGGGCTGGCCCGGTGCGACCCGGCCGGATTCGGCCACGTCGCTGGATTGACCGAACGCATGGACCACGAGCTCCGGACCGGGCAGGCTCCGAACGACGCACCCGAGGACCCGGCCGCGCCGGCGACCGAGTCCCGAGTCCTGGACGCCGCCCCAGCGACCCCGGTCGGCGCAACGTCTGCAGAAGCGACCTTCGCGGACGCAGTACCCGCGGATGGCGCCCCCGCCCCCGAGGTGGAGGTCGTCCAGCCGGGAGCCGTCGAACCCGCCGGCGGCGTGGTGAAGCCCGGCCGGCCGCGACCTCGACGGGTGGCCGCCCGCTTCGGCGTCGCCTTCACCTTCGGAATCCTGGGCGTCCTGGCGATCTCGGCGGGTGCCCTCGGGGCGTATGAATCGACGAACGCCGGTCGCATCCTGCCCGGCGTCCACATCGGGGCGGTCGACCTCTCGGGCCTCGGGCCGGCCGAGGCCGGGGCTCGCCTGCGCGAGGCCTACGGCGTCCTCGCCAACGGCACGCTCACGCTGCGTGCCGGCGACGTGACGCGGCAGGTCACGTACGACGCGCTCGGCCGCCGCCTGGACGTCGACGCCCTCGTGGCCGAGGCCATGGCCGTCGGGCGCGGAGGCCCCACCATCGAGCGGCTCGCCTCCAACGTCCGGATCCTCGTGCGCGGCGTCGACCTGGCCCCGCAGGCGACCTTCGAGGAGGCAGCACTCCGGTTCGAGATCACCGCCCTCGCCACCGCGATCGCCAAGCCGGCCACCAACGCGGCGGCTGCCGCGGGAGCCTCCGACTTCGTCGTGACCCCCGCCACGAGCGGGAGGAGCGCCGACGTGGAGACCGCCCTCCGGGCCGCCGAGACGCTGCTCGAGGATCCCGGGGCACCCGACGCCGTCAGCGTGGAGCTGCCCGTCACGACCATCGAGCCAGACGTGACGACGGCCGAGGCGGCGGCGGCAACGGCCGCCGCCGCCCGGATTGCCGTCGACACGACGCTCGTGAAGGACGGCGAGTCATGGACGATCCGCGGCCCCGACCTGCGCAGCTGGATCACCTTCTCGACTGCTCCCGACGGCAGCTACCGGCCCGTCGTGGCCAAGGAGGGCCTTGACGGCGGCCTCGCCGCGATCGCCACCGACGTTGCCATCGCACCTGTCAACGCGACGTTCCTGATCAGCGACACCAAGCGCGTGATCGGGGTCACCAGCGCCAAGGAAGGCCGCGCCCTCGACATCCCCGCCACCGAAGTCGAGCTGGGCAAGGTCTTCGAGCAGCGGGCAGCCGGCCTCACCGTATCGCGGGTCGCCATCAGCCTCTCGGTCATCGAGCCGGAGCTCACCACGGCCGAAGCCACCAGGACCGCACCGCTCCACCCGCGCTCGCGGCTACAAGGACGGTGGCGCGATCATCGATGGCCGCACGGAGCCCCAGGGAGCCTTGGCGGGCGGTATCTGCTCGACCTCCACGACGATCTTCAACGCGGCCCTTCGGGCGGGCCTCGAGATGGGAGCCCGGGCGAACCACTTCTACTACATCGACCGCTATCCGCTGGGCCTCGACGCGACCGTCTTCCAGAGCAGCTCCGGATCCGTCCAGACGATGTCCTGGCGCAACGACACCGCCTCGCCGATCCTCATCCGGAGCTACCGTTGGAGCGTCGGGAACAAGGGCTACGTCCGCTTCCAGCTCTGGTCCGCGCCGACCGGGCGGACCGTCTCGATCTCGACGCCGATCGTCAAGAACGTCCTGCCGGCGAGCGATTCGACGGTCTACACGACGACGCTCGCCCCGGGCGTCAAGGACCGGGTCGAGTACCCCGTCGAGGGTAAGGATGTCTGGGTGACCGTCACGGTGAAGGACGCCGGCGGCGCGATCATCCACCAGACCACGTACTACTCCCATTACTCCCGGATCACGGGCATCCTGCAGATCGGCGCCCCGAGCGCGCCCCCCCCGCCGTCTCCGTCACCGGGCCCCTGAGCGTCGCTCCCGCTCGAGGCCCGCCTCAGTCGGCGGCGAGCCTGCGATCGTCGCCCGGCAGGTCGGGCGGAGCCCCGACAGCTCCAGGCCGGGGATCGTCGATGAGGGAGTTGCTCTCGCTCGCGATCCGGCTCACGATCGGCGCCGGCGGTATCCGCCACCATCGAGGGCTGCCAACGGCGGCACGTGGCCCGCGAGGGACCCATCCTGGCGCACGGAGACGCGGCCCGGGGTCGGCCCCCCCGCGATGGGCTGCGGGCCTGCCGAGCGGTCTTCGCCCCGAGCGCCGCGGCGCCGTGCCGAGCGCGGCGTCCGGTGGCGAGAGGAAGTCAGGCGCCCTGACCGTTGTTGCTTGCGAGGGCGATCAGGTCGGCCGCCGCGTCGATGGGGATGGCAAAGCCCAGGCCTTCGGCGGTCGTGGAAACCGCGGTGTTGATGCCGATCACGTCGCCGCCCGAGTCCACGAGCGGCCCACCGCTGTTGCCGGGATTGATCGCGGCGTCGGTCTGGATGAGGTTCGTCAGCGTCGTCTGGCGGCGCGTCAGCTCGTCGCTGACCGTGACCTGCCGGCCAAGCCCGGAGACGATGCCCTGGGTCACCGTTTCGGTGTAGGTCCCCAGGGGGCTGCCGATCGCGAGGGCGACCTGGCCGACCTGCAGGGCGGCCGAGCTGCCGATCGTGGCGGGACTGAGGCTGGGTGCGTCGACCTTGATGAGGGCCAGATCGTTGTCGGTCAGGACCTTGACGATCGTGGCAGGGTAGTCCTGGCCGTCGAGGAGCTGGACCGTCAGGGTGGTGCTGCCCTGGACCACGTGACGATTGGTGAGGATATAGCCGCTCGTTGTCAGGATCACGCCCGACCCGACGCCCGTCACGCTGCGGCCGAAGGGCGAGAACCCCTGGGTGGAGATTCCGTCCGCCGTGATCGTGACCACGGAGGCACGGGCGCTGGCCACGATCGCGGTCAGGTCGGCTGCATCGATCGTCCGGGTGACGGCCGTGGAGGCGGTCTTGGCCGTCGCGGCCGATGCCGACGTGGTCGGTGACGGCTGACGCAGGACGAACGCGGTGGCCGTGGAGGCGAGGACGGCCGACAGGATCGAGACCGCGAGGATCGGGGCGAACCGCGAGGCGCCGATCCACGGGGCGCGTCGCGTCGGTCGCGATGGTGCCGGGGGGACGGCGGCCTCGGCGTCGGGCCGGTGGGCCTCGATGGACGCGGAGCCGGACACGTCCGGCTCGGGCTCGCTGAAGATGGGATCCGGGGTCGGCGTCGGGGTCGAGTTGACGGGGTCCATGTGTTGCTCCTGGGACGACGCTATCGCCAAGAGTCAACGGCCCGCGACTGAGACGCACGTGAGAATGGGGGATCCCGGCACGAGCCCCGTCCCCGAGCCCCCATCGTTGACACGACTCATATATTCACGACATGACGCATATCGACAGCGTGACCAGGCGCCCCTATCGCAGCGACCTTCGCGCGCAGCAGGCCGATTCGACGCGCGAGCGGATCCTCGATGCGACCGTCCGGGTCATGGCGGCCGGCATCGCCAGCATTTCGATCCCGGGGGTGGCCCGCGAGGCCGGCGTGTCGATCCCGACGGTCTACCGGCACTTCGGTACCAAGTCGGATCTCCTCGCGGCGGTCTACCCGCACCTGGCCCGCCGCGCCGGCATTGCCGAGGTGACGGCTCCCGGCTCCATCAGCGCGTTCCGGGACCTGGTGCGATCGCTGTTCGACCGGCTCGGCTCGCTCGACGATCTTGCCCGTGCCGCGATGGCGAGCCCGGCCGCGAGCGAGGCGCGCCGGATCACGATGCCGGATCGGCTGGCGCTCGGGCGAAGGTCCATCGAGGCGATCGCCCCGGAGCTCGATGCCGAAGAACGAGATCGGATTGCGCGCCTGATGGTGATCTTGACCGCCTCCGCGTCTCTCCGCCTCTGGCGCGACCAGTTCGACGCCTCGTCGGAGGAGGTTGGCGACGACGTCGAGTGGATCCTCCGAGCCCTCATCGCCGCCGCGAAGCGTCATCCTCGATGAGCACGAGCCTGGTTCGCCGGCTGCGCGACGTCCGGCTCACGGATGCCCCCGAGGTTGGCGGCAAGGCGGCAAGCCTGGGCGAGTTGCTGGCGATGGGCGCCCGCGTCCCTGACGGCATCGTCCTGACTGCGACCATCGCAACCATTGCGCCGGAGGAACGTTCTGCGCTGGTCCGCGCCGCCGCAGCGGACCTCGGGGCAGGACCCTTCGCGGTCCGCTCGAGCGGCGTTGCCGAGGACGGTGTCGAGCACTCCTACGCCGGCATCTACGAGTCCATCCTCGACGTCCCGGCCGAAGCGCTGGCAGAGGCCGTGGAACGGGTCCTGGCGAGCGCGAGCGGCGAGCGATCCGCGGGCTACGACGGGGCAGGCGGGGCAGGCGGGGCCGGGATGGGGGTGATCGTCCAGTCGATGATCGAGGCCGAGGCCGCGGGCGTGGCCCTGACCACAGACCCGGTCAACGGCGACCGGGCGGCCTGCGTGGTCACGGCCGTTCGCGGCAACGGGGAGCGACTGGTCTCCGGGTCGGCCCTCGGCGACGAGTGGCGGATCTCCGGGGGGAGCGCCTCGCCTCGGCGCCGCCCGGAGCGCGCGATCGACCGACGACAGGCCCGAGCGGTGGCCGCCGCGGCACGTCGGGTCGAAACAGCGCGGGGTACACCGCAGGACATCGAATGGGCGATCGACCGCGAGGGCCGGCTCTGGATTCTCCAGGCCCGGCCCATGACCGCCCTCCCGCCCGACGTCTCGTGGGACGCGCCGGCGCCGGGCGCCTACAGCCGTACCCTTCGCTTCGGCGAATGGATCTCCGGGCCCGTCACGCCCCTCTTCGAGTCATGGCTCCTCAGCGCGATGGAGGAGCGCCTGCATGCGATGCTGCGCACCTGGATCGGGCAGATCGCTCCTCGTCCCTTTCACGTCGTCGTCAACGGCTGGTACTTCTACTCGATCAACTTCCTCTCCCCCGGGGCGATGGCCCGCAGCTTCCCGACGATCCTGCGGCAGCTCCTCCGCGAGCCGCGTCGCGTCGCGGGCATCGCGCCTCCGACGGTCCGGCACAGCATTCCGGTCTTCGAGCGCGAGTGGCGGAAGGACCTCCAGCCCCGGTATCGGTCGGCCGTGGCGTCCGCGGAGGGCCGCGTGGAGACCCTGCCCGCCGCCGATCTGCCCGCCCTGATCGATGGGCTCGCGGAGCTCGCGGGCGAGTACTTCGCCTCGATCGCGGCGCTCGGCGGCTCGGCCTACAAGATGGAGATGAACCTTGCCGGCTTTCTCCGGCGGCACGTGCGCCCTCCGCTCGCCGGCGGCCATCTTCCGCTGCTGGCCGGCCTGGAGGTGCCGGCGGCGCCAGACCGCCACGCGGTCGCGTCGCTCGACTGGTCCGAGGTCCCGGCACCGACATCGCCCGAGGTCCCGGCACCGGCATCCGCGCGGGGGGCGACCCAGCCCGAGCTGGGGCAGGGCCACGACCGACTCGTCGAACGGCGTCAGGCCGCCGAGGCCGCGGCGTACGCGGCGCTCGCCTCGAAGCCCGCACGTGCGCGGGCCTTTGCCCGGCTCCTGGCCCAGACGCAGCATGTCATCCCGATCCGCGAGGAGCAGGCCCGGGAGCTGACGATCGCCTGGCCCGTGATGCGGCGGGCCGTGCTGCGGATCGGCGAGGAGCTCACCGGGCGGGGCCTGATTGCCGGCTCCGACGACGTCTTCTACCTCACCCGTGACGAGGTCCTGGCACGACTCGTCTCGCGCGATGAGGTCGTCGGGTTGCCGGTGATCGATGTCGCCGGCCGCCGAGCCCGACGCGCGGAGCAGGGGAGACTCGTGCCGCCCCTGACCGTCGGACGGATGAATCCCGTGCTGCGATCTCTCTGGGAGATGTTCCCGAAGCTCGTCGGGGCCGTCCGTTCGGACCGCGCCCTGGTGTCCGGGTCGCCGGCGTCGCCCGGTCGGGTGAGTGGCCCGGTCCGGGTCATCCGCGGCCCGTCGCAGTTCGGGGAGCTGCAACCCGGCGAGATCCTGGTGGCCCCCCGACGACAGTGGCCTGGACGCCGCTCTTCACGAGCGCAGCCGCCGTCGTGACCGACGTCGGCAGCGCAGCCTCCCATGCCTCGATCATCGCCCGTGAGTACGGCATTCCCGCGGTCGTCGGCTGCGGTGACGCAACCGCCCGGCTCATGACGGGGATGCGGGTGGTGGTCGACGGCACCACCGGGTCGGTGGAGCCGGCCTAGCGTGACGGCGCGCAGATGGCGCGGGGTCGCGGCGGTGGAGGGCGCACGGGCGACAGCGCGGGAGCTGGGCGCCCGCCGCGATGGCGTGATGGTGGAGATGGGGGAGAGTCGAACTCCCCGTCCAGAGCCCTTCGGCAGCGACCACTACGAGCGTGTCCGATCGTTTTCGTCAACCATCCGGGCGGGGATCGGCACTCTCCCGGTCGGTCCAGTCACGTGCCTCTAGATCGAGCTTGATCCTGGACTACGCGACGCTCATCCAGGCTGCAGCCCCGCTGAATGACGCTTCCACCACCCGCGGGACCGGGGTGGCTTCCACGCTCACCTTACCGCCTAAGCGGCGAGGGCGAGAGTCGACTGCTTGTTGGCAGTTACTTCGTTTTGCCGCCTGTTTTACGAGGCCTGACGGCACCTCGGCTCGCGTTCACTGTCTTCCAGACCCTGTCGAAACCACGCATCCCCACAGGATCGGACGCGCTCGGGCGTCCTGGCCCAAGTCTAGACCACCCTCGCCGATCGGCCAACGAGGCGGCCGCTCGACCGGTCGTCACCGGGTCGCGGACGGGCCTTTCGGCACTCGACCCGGGCAACTTCGGGGCCGACCGTCATGCCCGCCGGGCGCTCGCGGCGGGCACTCGCGGCGGGCGCTCGTGGATCGCCGGACGCCCGGCTAGCATGGCGAAGCAATGAGCGTGATCACGACATGCGCCTGACCGCATGGGAGGAGGAGCGGCTCCTCATCTTCACGGCCGCCGAGCTGGCGAGGCGCCATCGGGATCGGGGCCTCCGGCTGAACGCGCCCGAGGCGATCGCGATCATCAGCGACGCCATGCTCGAGGCCGCCCGAGCCGGCGCCGGCTTCGCCGAGGTCGAGGCGGCTGGCCGCACGGCGGTCCTCCCTTCTGACGTCATGCCGGGCGTTGCCTCCCTCGTCGACGAGGTGCGCCTCGAGGTCCTCGTCGGCGACGGCACGCGGCTGGTGGTTCTCCTCGACCCGCTGGGCGCGGCCGCGTCCGAGCCCGATGGTCCCGGCGCCGTCACGCTGGCGGAGGCGGCCCTGCCGGATCCCACGGCCGACCTGGAACGGCGGACCATCGAGGTCCGGAGCGCCTCCCGGCGAACGATCCGCGTCTCGTCCCACTTCCCCTTCGACCAGGCCAACCGCCGCCTCGAGTTCGACCGCGCGGCCGCCACCGGCTTTCGCCTGGACCTGCCGGCCGGGAGCTCGGCCCGCTGGGCGCCGGGCGAAACTGTGACGGTGACCCTCGTCCGCTATCGCGGCCATGGCGAGGCCGGGTCGTGAGCCGTTTCACCCGCGCTGAACGCCTCGCGCGCTTCGGCCCGACGACCGGGGACGTGGTCCGCCTCGGCGACACGTCGCTCCGGATCCGCGTTACGGAGGATCGCCAGGCGCAGGGCGACGAGCCCATCTGGGGCTATGCGAAGGACATCCGGATCGGCATGGCCCAGGGCTCGAAGGCGGGTCCGTCGGAGCTCGATGCCGTGGTGGTCGGCGCCCTGGTGGTCGATCCGCTGCTGGGCATCCTGAAGGCCGACATCGGCATCAAGGACGGCCGGATCGTGGGCGTCGGACGGGCCGGCAACCCGGGGATCTCGGCGGGCATCGACCTGCCGATCGGGCCCCACACCGCCCCGATCACAGCCTATGGACTGATCGCCACGCCCGGGGCGGTCGACACCCACGTCCACACGATCAGCCCGAACCTCATGCCGGCGGCCCTGTCGGCCGGCGTCACGACGCTGATCACGGCCGGCTTCGAGGAGCCGCCGGCGGCGATGGAACGGACCCTGCGGGGGCTCGAGGGCTGGCCCGTGAACGTTGGCCTCCAGGCCAACGCGCGGGCGGCCGACGACGCCGCGCTCGAACCCCTCCTGGACGCTGGCGCCGTCGGCTTCAAGATCCACGAGGACTACGGCGCGGCGCCGGCTCTCATCGACCATGTCCTCCGCTTCGCCGATGCCTGCGACGTATCGGTGAGCCTCCACACGGATGGCCTTCACGAGACCGCCGAGCTCGAGGACACCGTGGCCGCCATCGCCGGCCGGACGGTCCACGCCTATCACGTCGAGGGATCCGGCGGCGGGCATGTCCCCGACGTCATCGGCCTCGTCCGGGAGGCGAACATCATCTGCTCGTCGACGACGCCGACGATCCCCTGGGGCGTCTCGGCGGCCGACGAGACCCTGGCCATGACCATGCTCAACCACGGCACGAGCTGGGCGGTGCCCGAGGACATCGCCCTCGTCCTCGAGCGCCGCCACCCGGCGTCGATGGCCGCCGAAGGCCCGCTCCACGAACTCGGGGCCATCCAGATCGTCAACTCCGACTCCCAGGGGATGGGCCGGATCATGGAGTCGGTCCGCCGGACGTTCCAGCTGGCCGACCTGATGAAGGCCTGGCGAGCCTCCGAGAACGGACAGGCCGTCCTCGCCGCTGTCGGCGGGATCGGCCCCGATGGCGATCCGTGGGACGACAACCAGCGCGTCCTCCGCTATCTCGCCAAGGTCACCGTCGAGCCGGCCATCACCCACGGGATTGCGGGCCATGTCGGGAGCCTCTCGGCCGGCCGGATCGCCGACATCGTCCTCTGGAAGCCCGCCTACTTCGGGGTGAAGCCGGAAGTGATCCTCAAGGGCGGCCATGCTGCCTGGGCACCGCTGGGCGAGGGCAACGCCTCCGTGGAGCGCGCCCAGCCGACTCGCTACACCGCCGACTGGGCCGGCCGGCCCCACGCCGCCCCGTCCGTGGCCGTCACGTTCGTCTCGGCCGCCGCCGATCCCGCCGCCCTCCGGCGGCGCCTTGACAGCGGGCGATCATTCCTGACCGTGGCCGGCTGCCGCGGCCTGACTCGGGCGTCCCTCGCCTGGTCCCGCTCGACGGCGGCCGTTGCCGTGGACCCGGTGGATGGCCGCGTCAGCCTCGACGGCGTGCCGGTTGCCGCGGATCCGGCGACCGAGGTCCCGCTCAGCCGGCGCTACTTCCTGCGCTGACGCCCCTACCAGATGTCCCCGACCGTGAAGCCGTCGGGGAACGGGTCGGTGGGATCGAGGACGTAGCTCGCGAAGCCGGTGATCCAGGCGCTGCCCGTGATCGTCGGCACGATCGCCCGGTGCGGACCCACCGTCGTCTCCTCGACGAGGCGGCCCGTGAACACCGTCCCGAGGATCCCTTCGTGCCGAAAGTCCTCGCCCACCTTCAGCCGGCCCCTGGCGTGGAGGACGGCCATCTTCGCCGAGGTGCCCGTCCCGCACGGCGACCGGTCGATGACCCCCGTCCAGGTCGACGGCCTGGCGAAGTCGACGACCCCGGTCGAGACCGTGACGACGTTGCGGAGGGCGTTCGCCGGATCATGGGCCGGCCCGGACAGCTGGCCGATGGTGATCCCGGCGAACCCCGGCTGGTCGGGGTGGACAACCGGCAGCTGCTCGGCCGCCGATGCCTTGATGAGCTCCGTGATCCGGGTGATGTCGCGCCCCTCGTCGGGCGTGAGGCGAAGCCCGAAGGGGGCGGCCTCGGCGATGACGTAGAACATGCCGCCGTAGGCCACGTCGACCTTGACGGTGCCGAGGGTCGGCACCTCGATCGGGGCGTCGAGGTGGGTCGCGAAGGCCGGCACGTTCCGGAAGGTGACGCTCCGGACCTTGCCGTCGCGGCATTCGCAGCGGAGCCGGATGAGCCCCGCCGGCGCCTCGAGCGTCAGCTCGGTGACTGGCTCGATCATCGGGACCGCCCCGGTTTCGAGGAGGACCGTCGCCACGCAGATGGTGTTCGTGCCCGACATCCCGGGATATTCCACCTGCTCCATGATCACGTAGCCGGCGACGGCCTCGGGGTTCGACGAGGGCAGGACGAGGTTGCAGCAGGTGGCCGGGTACCCCCGCGGCTCGCGGAGCATTCGCAGCCGCAGGTCGTCGCCGTTGGCCCGCAGCCAGGTCATCTTGTCGAACATCGTCGCCCCGGGGACATCGAGGACCCCGCCGACGATGACCCGTCCGGGCTCGCCGGCCGCATGGGCGTCGACCGCCTGGATGACCTTCGCAAGACGCATCGCGACTCGTCCCTCCCGGCTCAGCGGCGCCGCAGCTCGGCGACGTCGCGTTCCATCTGGCGCCGCGCATCCCGCTCGGCGATGTCCCGGCGCTTGTCGTGGAGCTGCTTGCCGCGACCGAGCCCGAGCTCCAGCTTGGCCTTGCCCCGGCCCGTCACGTAGAGCCGCAGCGGGATGAGGGTCAGGCCCTTGGCCTTCGTCTTGCCGAGGAGCTGGTCGATCTGGGCCCGATGCAGGAGCAGCTTGCGCTCGCGCTTCGGCTCGTGGTTGAAGCGCACGCCGCTCGTCTCCCACGGGGCGATGTGGGCGCCGATCAACCAGGCCTCGTCGCGATCGATGCGGGCGAAGGCATCGGCCAGGCTGACCTTCCCGGCCCGGATGCTCTTGATCTCCGTCCCGGACAGGACGATGCCGGCCTCCACGGAGTCCTCGATCGAGTACTCGTGGCGGGCCCGCCGGTTCTGGGCCATCGTCTTCTCTTCGCCCACGGTCGAGGTCGTCGCTCCTGTCGTACGTGCCGGCGCCCCGGCGGGCCTTTCGTGCGGTGCGCTCCTCCTGGTGCCCCGAGGCGGCGCCCTGCGGACCGGCGTCGCATCGGGATGGTCCCAGACGCACGAACGCCGGCCCTCGCGGACCGGCGTTCGTCTGCGGCTTCCACCCGCTCGGAAGACCGGCTAGACGGTCATCTCCGGCGAGGTGGTGCAGCTACGGTGTTCGATCACTGCACATCACCTCCTTTCGTTCGCGGGTACCGTAGCCGATGCCGCCCCCGATGGCAACAGGTCAGGCCGCGCGCCGGAGGGGCACGAACGCATCGCTCGTCCCAGCGCCCGACAGCACCTCGACGGCCTTGTCCAGGACGGGGTCCTGGCCGGCGGGCGAGTTCGCCGGGACCGTGACTGCGACGTCGGGCGTCAGGCCGATCCTGTGGATCCAGCGCTTGTCCGGCGTGAGCCACTTGGCGACGGTGAGCTTGACCCCGCCGGCGTCGTTGTCGAGCTCGATCCAGGTCTGGACAGTGCCCTTTCCGTAGGACGTCTGGCCGATCAGGGTCGCCCGCTTGGTGTCCTGGAGGGCGCCCGCCACGATCTCGCTGGCCGACGCGCTGCCCTTGTCGATGAGGACGGCAACGTGGTACTTCGGATCCGTGGCGATGCCCTTGCCGTCGGCGTTCGTCGGGGTGAGGTTGCCCTGGGCATCCTCCTCCCAGAAGACGGGCCCGTCCTTGATGAAGGTGCCGGCGACGGTCCGGGCCGCGGTCACGAAGCCCCCGGGATTGCCGCGGAGGTCGACGATGATGCGGGTCTCGCCCCGATCGATGGCGGCCTGGATGGCCTTCACGAAGTCGGCGGCGCCGTTGTCGGAGAAGCCCGTCAGCCGGACGTAGGCGATCGTGCCGTCGGCGAGGTCCTTGGTGATGACCTCCTTCTGCTTGACGACGTCACGGGTGATGGACACGTCGAAGGGCGCGGCAGTGCCGCGGAGGATCGTCAGGACGACGTCCGTCCCCTTCTTGCCCCGGATCTTGTCGCGAGCCTGGTCGGACGTCAGGCCGACGAGGGTGGCGCCGTCGACCTTGGAGATGATGTCGCCCGGCTTCAGGCCGGCCTTCTCGGCCGGCGAGCCCGAGAGCGGCGCGACGACGACGAGCTGGCAGTCCGGGCCGAAGGTGGAGCAATCGGAGGTGGCGCCCTTGGCGTCGACCGTCCCGATCTCGGCCCCGATGCCCTCGAGCTCGCCGGAGATGTCCTGGAGCGTGGAGCGGAACTCAGCCGACGTGAGGTACGTGGAGTAGGGATCCCCGACGGCCGTGACCATGCCCTTGATGGCGCCCTCGATGAGGGTCTTCTGGTCGACCGGCCCCAGGGCGTAGCGGTCGCGGATCGCGGCATAGACGTCCCAGAAGGGCTGGAAGGCAGCCGCCTGGTCGGGCGGCGTTCCGGGCTGCGTGGCCTGGCGCTGGCCGAGGAGGAACCCGGAGGCGAAGAGGGCACTGCCGCTGAGGACCGTGACAAGGACGATGGCCAGGCCCAGGAGCATGGTGCCCCGTGACCTCCGACCAGCAACGCGGCCGACGGGCGTCGGGACGGGACCGGGCAGGGTACCGGTCGCGAGCGGACCGCCCTCGGGGAGCTCGTTCGTGGTGGCCTCGGTGGCTGCCGGCAGGCTGTCGCCGGCCGGAGGCGGTGCGTCTGGGAGCATCGGATGGAGAGTCCTCTTGGCGGGTGATCGTCCGGGCGCTGGAGCGACCGGCGCGGGACGCGCGGACGGCGGGATCGAAGCCTACACGGCCCTCGCCGATCCTACGCCCGGCCCGCCGTCGACGGATCAAGCGTGACGGAACGCGAACGGAGGTTTTGCCGGTTATTCACCGGATGAGGTAGGTCCTGACGGACACGAATGCCCCAAGGACGCCCAGCCCGACCCCGGACCCGATCACGAGGACCGCGACGTCCCGGGCGATGGCCCCGACCCGGATCGGCAGGATCCGGAAGAAGTCGTACATGAAGGTGCTGAGCGGATCTGCCGCGGCGGCGATCGCCCCCAAGGCGATGGCGGCACCGAGGAGGCCGACGAGGGCGCCCTCGAACACGAACGGCCAGCGGATGAAGGCGTCGGACGCACCCACCAGCCGCATCACCTCGATCTCCTCGGAGCGTGCGACCACGGCCAGGCGGATGGCGTTGATGATGATGAACAGGACGATCGCGGCGATGATCGCGAGGATCACGACCCCTGCCGTCCGCAGGAAGTCGGTGACCGTGAGAACCCTGTTGACAAGGTCGGTGATGTTCCTCACTCGCTGGATCGCCGGGTCAGCCGCGAGGGCGTCATTCACGGCCGCGAAGTCGGTGGGGTCGCGGAGCCTGACCTCGAGGCTCGCGTGGAGGGGATTGGCGTCGAGGTAGGCGGTCAGGTCCTCCTGGCCCTGCGCGGCCCGGGACGCCCGGAATCGCTGGAGCGCCTCGTCCTTCGAGACGAAGGCCACGGCGTTGACCTCGGGGAGGGCGGCCACGCGTGCCTGGAGCGCCTGGATGTCCGCCGTGGCCGCCGAATCGCGGATGTCGGCCACAACCTCGACCTTCTGCTCCACGAACTGGAGGCCCGCGAGGAGGCCGTTCTGGACGATGAAGAAGCCCGCCAGCAGCAGGAGCATGAGGGTCATCGTCGCCGTGGCCGCGAGGCTCATCGCCGCGTTACGCCAGAAGCCCTGCCAGGCCCGCGAGATGCTGAAGGCGAGGAACCGGATCATCGATCAGGCTCGCCGGTGGTAGCCGCCACCGACCTCGTCGCGGATGACGCGACCCTCCTCGAGCGCCACGACGCGCTTCCGGAGGGCGGTCACGATGTCGGCGTCGTGGGTCGCCATGAGGACCGTCACGCCAAGCTCGTTGATCCGCAGCAGGAGCTGCAGGATCTCCCAGCTGATGAGGGGATCGAGGTTGCCGGTCGGCTCGTCGGCGATCACGAGGCGCGGATCGTGGACCAGGGCCCGCGCGATCGCCGTCCGCTGCTGCTCGCCGCCCGACAGCTGGCGCGGGAACTGCTCGGCCTGGCGGACCAGGCCCACGAGCCGGAGGGCTCGCTCGACGGCCGGCCCGATGTGGCCCCTGGGCGTGCCCGTCACCTCGAGGGCAAAGGCGATGTTCTCCCGGACCGTCTTGCGTGGCAGGAGCTTGAAGTCCTGGAAGACGGCGCCGATCTTGCGCCGGACCCGGGCCACCTTGCGGCGGGGGAGCTTGGCCAGGTTCTCGCCGTCGAGGAAGACCTCGCCCTCGGTCGCCAGCTCGTCCCGGATGATCAGCTTCATGAGCGTCGACTTGCCGGCGCCGCTCGGCCCGACGAGGAAGACGAAGTCGCCTTCGGGAACCACGAGGTCGACGTCGCGGAGAGCCTCCCGGCCATTCGGGTAGCGCTTCGTGACGTCGTTGAGGATAAGGACGGGTCGGCGGCTGCCGGAGCGGCGTCCATCCGAGGCGGCCGCCTCGACCGCGCCGTCGCCGTTCGCGACAGCTGGCTCGTCGGGCAGGGCGGCGAGGTCCGGGGCGCCCGGCACGGTGGTCGTCAAGAACGGCTCCGCGGTGCAACGCGCCGAGGCTCGGCTCGGCGCCATGTCGCGCGACTCCGGGCCCGGGGCACATCGGAGAGAGCCACGTCCCGGTGAGGCTACCACCGGCCCGCCGAAGCGGGCAACCGCCGGTCGGCCGGATGGTGGGGCGCGGGCGCCCCGACCGGCCGCCCCGGGTGGGGCCGCGTGCGCCCCGACCGCCGCCCCGGGTGGCGCCGCGTGCGCCCCGACCATCCGCCCCGGGTGGGGCCGGCCTCAAGACCTAGAGGAGGCCGGGCGAGATCGGCACGTAGCGGCCGAAGTCGGCGAACGGCGCCGACCAGCCGAGGAGCACGGGAAAGCCCTCGATCCGGAGGCCGGCCCGGATGAGCGCGACCATCAGCGGCCCGGCCTCGCCCGGAACCCAGATCGCCGAAGCGCCACGAGGCGGAACCGAGACGAGGAGATCTGCGCCGATGGGGGCCAGGAGCGCCGCGTCGCGGGCGGCGAGGGGCCCGATCCTGCCCACCTCGGACGTATAGCCGTAGCCCAGGAGGCGCCCGTTCGCGTCCCGATAGCCGAACCCGAGCCGACCCTGGCCTCGCACGAACGCGTGGTCCTCGGCGTGGGCGAAGCCGAGGACGTCGCGATCGAGGGCCGCAAGCTCGAGATCCAGCTCGAGGTCCGAGGGCCGCCCCGACCCGCCCGGAGCATCGAACGGCCTCGCCTGGATCCCTGCCGGGAGCGGCGGCAGCTCGGCCGCCCGGGACGGCCGCCCGACGAGGTTGAAGATCGGCAGGCGGGCCGGCATCCCGATCGAGGCGTACAGGCCGTTGGAGATGGGCTGGGCGGGGTCCGTCGCGACGGCCAGGGTGACGCCCGCCCGGTCCATGGGCAGGATCCGCTCGAGCAGCGCTCGACCGAGGCCGCCGAGCTGGCGGCCGGGGCGCACGAAGAGCATCGACAGGAACCACACGGCCTCGCGCTGGACCGCCGCCCCGAACGCGACGATCTCCCCGCCATCGTCGGCGCCGCCGGCCGCCGCCTCGACGGCGACCCAGAAGCGCTCCGGATCGGTGGCCAGGGCGTGGGCGTGCAGGAGCCGGAGGGAGGGGTTGTCGGGCGGGATCTCCATCTGCCCGAGCGGGACGAGGTAGTCGTTGAGTCCGTCCCGCCAGATCTCCTCGCAGGCCGGGAGATCGCCGGACCGGGCCGGTCGCAGGGTGATCCCGGCCGGAAGGGTCACGACGCGTCGTCCGGATCCGCGACGGAGGAGGGCGGCCGGCCGGTGGCGAGGCGCTCGAGCTCGGCCTGCATGAAGGCGTCGAGGTCGCCATCGAGGACCGCCCCCGTGTTGGACGTCTCGTAGGCGCTTCGGAGGTCTTTGACCATCTGGTACGGGTGAAGGACGTAGCTGCGGATCTGGTTGCCCCAGCCGGCCGTGACGTGCTCACCGCGGAGCTTCCGGAGCTCGGTCTCACGCTTCTCGAGCTCCAGCTCAAGGAGGCGGGACTTCAGGACGCGGATCGCGAGCTCGCGGTTCTGGGTGGCCGAGCGCTCGTTCTGGCAGGTGACCACGATCCCCGTCGGGAGGTGGGTCAGGCGGATGGCCGACTCGGTCTTCTGGACGTGCTGCCCGCCGGCCCCCGACGAGCGGAAGGTGTCGACCCGGATCTCGTCCCAGTTGAGCTCGATCTCGACGTCGTCGTCCGCTTCGGGCATGACCTCGACGAGGGCGAACGTCGTCTGGCGCCGCTTCTGGGAGTCGTAGGGGCTGATCCGGACAAGGCGATGGACGCCGCGCTCGGCGCGCAGCCAGCCGAAGGCGAAGCGGCCCGTGACCGTCAGCGTCGCGCTCTTGATGCCGGCCTGCTCACCCTCGGTGGAGTCGATGACGTCGGTCTTGAAGCGGTGGCGCTCGGCCCAGCGGAGGTACATCCGGAGGAGCATCTCGGCCCAGTCGGTGGCCTCGGTGCCACCGGCACCCGCCGAGATGGTGACGACGGCGTTCTTGGCGTCGTAGTCGCCGGAGAAGAGGAGGAGCGTCCGTTCCCTGGCAAAGGTCCGCTCCAGCTCCGCGGCCTCCTTCTCGAGGTCGGCCTCGGTCGCGGGGTCCGGGGAGTCCTCGAGGAGGGCGACGAGCTCCAGGAGGTCGTCGGCCCGCTTCTCGAGGGTGCGCCACAGGCCTACCTCGTCGCGGAGGCCCTCGGCTTCGCGCAGGACCGCCTGGGCGGCTCGCTGGTCCTCCCAGAAGTCGGGTTCGGCGCCCCGGGCGTCGAGGGACGCGAGGCGCGCTTCCTTGGCCCCGAGGTCAAAGACGCCCCGAGGTCGACCGGATCCGCTCCGCCAGGTCCCTGATGGACGCGCCGTCCATCAGTTCCGGACCTGGAGATCCTGGAGCAGGATCGGGCGGAGCTCGATGAGTCGGAGGGCCGACTTGCTCCGGGCGACGACGGGGTTCACGCAGGGACAGTAACCGTTGTGGGGGCAGACGCCGCAATTGCCATCGCAATCGAGGGCGGCAGCGTAGCTGCAGGTCCGGCAATCGCGTTCGCAGGCGATCAGGTCCACGAAGCTCGCTTCCTCGGCCTGCTTCACAAGTCCCTCTCTCACAACACCTGGGCACGGGCGGGTGGGGCGCGGGGCGCTGCCGGGAGGACGCGATCCCGGTTGACGGAGGTTTCTCGGAGTATAGGAGCGGCAATCCGCGCCGCCAAGAGGTCAGCGGGTCGATTTCCGCATGATTCGCGGCCAATTCGCGAATCGAGCGGTGATTCCGGGCGTCAGGGCGTCAGGGCGTCGCGGCGACCGGCTGTTCGACGACGGTGCGGCCGGCGCCGGCGAAGTAGATGGCCAGCGCTCCGAGCTCGTGAATGACGGCGCTGGCCCGGCTTCCGGGGTCCGCGTCCGATGGGCTTGTCGCGGTCGGCGATCCCCAGGCCAGGATGCCCTGGTCGATCGCGATCCGCAGGACCCGCAGCATGTGCGACCGGTCGCTGACGAAGACGGCCGAGGTAAGGCGGCGGGCACGAAGAATCCCGGCCACGGCCTCGATCGACTCCAGGGTCGTCCGGCCCTGGTCCTCGGCCAGGATCGCGCCGGCCGGAACCCCGTGCTCGACGGCCCACGTCCGAGCGGCCGCGGCCTCGGTCGTGCGATCGCCGCTGGCCTTGCCACCGGTCACGATGAGGATCGGGGCGACGCCCGCCCGGAAGAGCTCGACCGCGTGGGCGACGCGGGCCTCGAGGACCGGCGATGGCCGGCCGTCGTACTGGGCGGCGCCCAGGACCACGATCGCGTCGGCCGGCCGCTGCTCGTCGATGCCACCCTGGGCCATGATCCGATAGGTGGCCCAGCCGCTCACGGCGATGCTCGCGAGGAGCGCGCCCAGGACGAGCCGCCCGAGGTACGACATCGACGGCCGCCGGCCGCCGTTCAGGCGCCCGGAGGCGTCAGCGGTCGGGTCAGCGGCCGTGGCACTTCTTGTACTTCATCCCGGATCCGCACCAGCACGGATCGTTGCGCCCGATCTTCTGGCCGTTGGGCGTGTAGCCGGGGCGGGCCTGGGCGCCGACGCCGGGCAACGAGGGCCGGGGACCGGGCGTGCCGCCGAACGCGCCTGAACCAGGTGCGGTTGCGGCCGCCGAACCGGGGGCGGTTGCAGTCGCCGAAGCGCCCGCCGCCGCGGTCGAAGCGCCCGCCGCCGCGGCGCGGGCACCGGCCGTGATCGCGCCGGCAACCCCCGTGCCGACGTCTGCGGGCCGGGCCGCCTGGCCCGGGCCGGCCATCGGGAAGACGCCCCCGGGCGGCGGCGCCGGCTGGCGCGTGATCGTGACCCGGAAGATCGTGCTCGCCACCTGATGACGGATGAAGCCGCCCAGCTCGTCGTAGAGCTTGAAGGCCTCCTTGCGGAACTCGTTGAGGGGATCCTGCTGGGCGTAGCCGCGAAGGCCGATGCCCCGCCGCATGTCGTCGATCTCGGTCAGGTGCTCGACCCACAGGGAGTCGATGGTCCGGAGGAGCACGAAGCGCTCGACCATCGACCATTCCTCGCCGACCTCGGCCTCGCGCGCCTTGAGCTTGTCGTTGATGACCTCGCGGAGGTGCTGCTCGATGGCCTCGGCGGTCCGAAGCTCCCAGAGCTCGTCCTCGGTGACATCCTCGGGCCCGACGCCCATGCGCTTGAGGGCCTCGATGAGCCCGTCCATCCCCCACTGCTCCGGGGGACCGGACAGGTGGGAGCCGCAGAGGTCCGCGATCTCCTCGTCCAGGAAGGCCTCGACGGTGTCGGTCAGGTCCTCGTTGCGAAGGACCTTGTCGCGCTCGGCATAGATCGTCTCGCGCTGCTTGTTGATGACGTCGTCGAACTCGACGACGCGCTTGCGCATGTCGAAGTTGAAGCCTTCGACACGGGACTGGGCGCTCTCGATGGTCTTGCCGACGATGCCCGACTCGATGTACGTGTCGTCGTCGAGGCCGAGGCGCTCCATGATCGAGGTGACCCGCTCGGAGGCAAAGCGCTTCATGAGGTCGTCGTCGAGCGACAGATAGAAGCGCGAGGAGCCCGGGTCCCCCTGCCGACCGGCGCGGCCGCGGAGCTGGTTGTCGATGCGGCGGCTCTCGTGGCGCTCGGTGCCGATGATGTGGAGACCGCCCGCGGCGACGACCCGGGCGTGATCCTCGTCGCAGATCGCCTTGGCCTCGGCGAAGGCGGCGTCGTAGGTCGCCTTGTCAACCTCGGCCGGGTTGAGGCCGCGCCTGTGGAGGATGTCGAAGGCCATCCCGGCCGGGTTTCCGCCGAGGATGATGTCGGTCCCGCGGCCCGCCATGTTGGTGGCGATCGTGACCGCGCCGGTCCGGCCCGCCTGGGCGACGATCCCCGACTCCTTCTCGTGGAACTTGGCGTTCAGGACCTCGTGCTTCACGCCGCGTCGCTTGAGCATCTCCCCGAGGCGCTCGGACTTCTCGACCGAGACCGTGCCGACGAGGACCGGCCGGCCGGCCTCCTCCATCTCCGCGATCTCATCGATGACCGCCCGGAACTTGGCGTCCTCGGTGCGGTAGACGAGGTCCGTATCGTCGGCCCGGATCATCGGCCGGTTGGTCGGGATCGACACGACCTCGAGGTTGTAGATCTTGTGGAACTCCTCGGCCTCGGTCATGGCCGTGCCGGTCATGCCGGCCAGCTTGTCGTAGAGGCGGAAGTAGTTCTGGAAGGTGATCGTGGCCAGGGTCACGCTCTCGCGCTGGACGCGCAGCCCCTCCTTGGCCTCGATGGCCTGGTGGAGGCCCTCGCTCCAGCGACGGCCCGGCATCTGGCGGCCCGTGAACTCATCGACGATGACGATCTCGCCGTCCTTGACGATGTAGTCCCGGTCGCGCTTGTACAGGGCATGGGCGCGGAGGGCCTGCTCAAAGTGCCGGCCGAGGCGCGGGTCGGCGTCGTAGAGGTTCTCGACGCCGAGGAGCTTCTCGATCTTGTCGATGCCCTCCTCGGTCGGCGAGACGGCCTTGTCCTTGAGGTCGATGAAGTAGTCGCCGCCATCCTCCGCATCCTCCGGCCGCGGCGCGAGGCGCGGCACGAGGCGGGCGAACTGGTAGTAGAGGTCGCCCGACTCCTCCGCCTGGCCGCTGATGATGAGCGGCGTCCGGGCCTCGTCGATGAGGATGTTGTCGACCTCGTCGACGATCCCGAAGTAGC
>JACQEH010000010.1 GCA_016200675.1 Chloroflexota bacterium
CAGGCGGGCGGCCAGCGCCGGGGTGGAGGGAGGGCCCGTCACCGCGACGAACCGGCCGGCGGGATCGATCGTGACGAAGGACTCCAAGAGCGAACCGTCGGGGCCGCCGGCCACCCGGTGCACGGGCAGCGCGTCGAGGACCTCGTTGGCCACGATGACGCCCTCGAGCGGGGCCCCGTCGTCCTCCTCGAGCGTCGCTCCGGCCCCGACGGCCGCAAGGCGTTCGCGGACCTGGCGCAGGCGATCGGGCGCGCGCTCGGCGATCCGGTAGCGGATGACGTCGCGGAGGGCCGAGCCAGATCGCTGGAGGCCGCCGAGGATGCCGGCCGCGAGGGCGCCGGTCCCCGCCCCGGGCTCCAGGACGACGAACGGAGCCGGGCGCCCAAGGCGCCCCCAGACCTCCTCGATCTGGGCAGCCAGCGCCCAGCCGAAGATCGGGTGCGATTCCGGCGCGGTCAGGAAGTCGGCCACCCGACCGGGTCCGCGCCCGCCGGAGGCGTAATAGCCGTGCGACGGGTGGTAGAGGGCGAGCTCCATGTAGCGGGCGAAGGTCATCGGCCCGGCTTCGTGGATCTCGGCCCGGATCGCCTCGACCAGCGCCGGCTCGTGGCCGGGTTCGTCCCTCGCCAGGAGCTCGGCGGGCCGGCGGAGGTACAGGCCTCGCGCGTCTTCGGTCATCTGGGTCGGCCGAAGCGCGGCCGCGCCGCGAAGAGGAGTCGGGCGCCCGGACCCACGAGCGTGTGGCCGCCGAGGAGGATCGGAATCGACGCGCTCGCCGCCGAGCGCGTGAGCTCGCCGAGCCAAGGGTCGGCGATGGCCTCGTGCAGGAGGAGGTCGCTGGCGAAGCGGTCCTCCGCAACCGGCCAGGCCGCCTCGCCGGCGCCGTGGCGATGGGCAAGGAGGACCCGCGAGTCGACGATGGCGCCGTCGCCGAGCCCTTCCAGGACCGATCCGAGCGCGACCGGCCCGTCGCGGTCGAGGCCGGATCCCAGGATCGAGCGCGGGCGTCGCTGGCCGGGTCGCGCGGTGCGCATGCCGCGTTCCTCCACGAGGGCGCGGGTCCGGCTCGCGGTCGTCCCTTCGAGCCAGCGGAGGGTCGTGGCGGAGGTCCGACCCGCCACGACGAGCTCTGCCGCGGCATCACGCGAGACCTCGCGGAGGCGGGCCGCTGCGGAGCGGACGCGCCGTAAGGGGTCGTCGGCGCGGGCCCCGTCCGTCACACGCGTCCCTCGGCCGTCGACCCCCGGGGCCAGGCCGGCGAGGAACGCGTCGAGGGGCGAATCGAGGTCAACCTGGAGCCGCCAGCGGGCGGCCAGGTCGCGGACCGCGACCCCTCGCTCCGCGAGCCATCGAGGCAGGCCGTTATCGGATGCGAGGTCGGGCAGGTCGCGCAGGTGTCGTCGCGAGATCGGTCCCGGAATGGCGACGAGGTCGGCCGAGTAGCGGTTGTTGGCGAGGACGGGTCCGTCCGTCGCAGCGGCGGCGACGAAGGCGGCCAGGTCGGCCGCTGAGGCCAGGGGGACGCCGCCGGACCCGACGACGACGATCCCGGCCCCCGGTGCGTCGGCGGCGGCAGCTCGCAGCCGGGCTCCGAAGGAACCGGCACCCGGCCGCACCGCCTCGACCGTGACGCTCGCGCCTGACGCGTCGAGGCCGCGGGCGAGGCGCTCCGCGTTGGCCGCCCGGATGGCGGCGAAGGCCGTGGCGAGCGGACCCCCATTCGCGCCCGGGACGGCGTGGAGGATGATGGCGACGACGCGGGTCACGGCGCGAGTCTAGCGATGGAGGTCGGCGGTTCCATGCGACGGGTGCGGGCGTACGTCGGGCTCGGGGCGAACCTCGGCGAGGCCGCGGCCACGTTGGCGACCGGCGTTCGCGCGCTGGCGGCCCTGCCCGGGACGCGCCTCCGGGCCGTCTCGCGCCTGTATGCCACGCGGCCGGTGGGCGTCGTGGACCAGCCGGAGTTCCAGAACGCGGTGGTGGCCCTCGACGTGCCGGCCGGGCCCGATCCGGCGACGGGGGCGACCGCCCTGGTCGTTGCCCTCAAGCACCTCGAGCGCGCCTTCGGGCGCGAGGATCGCGAGCGCTGGGGACCGCGCGAGCTGGACCTCGACCTCCTCGTCTTCGGGCGAGCCCGCCTGGCCCTCGATCGCCCTCCGGCGGGCATGTCCCTGGATCCCGGCAAGGCCGAGCGACTCCTCGTGGTGCCGCATCCCGAGGCCATCCGGCGGCTGTTCGTGCTGGCCCCGCTCGCCGACCTCGCTCCGCGGCTCGTGCCGCCCGGCTGGGAGCACCGCGTGGCTTGGTACCGCCGCCGCCGCGAGGCCGTCGAAGGAACGGGAGCGGTCCGGATGATCGCCGGATGGGATCCCGATACGGCGACGTGGACCGGGCCCGCCGCCGGCGCCTGATCCGGGTGTCAGCCCCGCAGGAGGCGTGGCTTGAGGGAGGTCTCCTCGACCCCGGCCCGCGACTTCTCGACGCGGAAGGCCCGTGATTCGGGCATCGCGGCGACCACCTCGGCCAGGTGCGTGCCGCGAAACAGGAGTCCCACCCCGTCGTCGGCCGCGAAGCCGTCCGGGAGCCGGCCGTTCCCGACGAGCTCGTGGTAGCGGGGGCGGCGCAGGGATTCGCTGTCGTAGTGGGGGCAGAAGCTGCCCGTCAGGAAGCGCAGCCCGTCGCGGAGGGCGTCGACTCCCGGACCGAACGAGTCCGTGGTCCCGCCCTCGAACCAGCAGATCGCCCCGGCCGACGGTCCGGCCAGGATGATGCCGGCCTCCCAGGCAGCACGCAGGGCGACGTCGACGCCGTGCGCCCGCCAGACCGCCAGCATGTTGGCCGTGTTGCCGCCTCCGACGTAGACGACGTCCTGGTCCAGGAGGAACGCCCGGATGTCGTCGACCCGTCGGGTGAAGAGCCCGAGGTGCGTCGCCTCGGCTCGGCGGGCGAACCAGGCGTAGAAGTTCGCCCGCTCGGTGGCGTCGTCGCCACCGGCCGTACCGATGAAGCAGATCCGCGGTCGGGCCTCGCCCGTGAGGTCGAGGAGGTACTGGTGAAGCGGGCCGTCGGTGGAGTCCGGCTGGAGCGACGCTCCGCCCAGGGCGAGGATGCGCTGCTCGGTCCTGGCCATCGCCGACGCCTCCCGGACTACAGCCGGACGCTCGGCGGGCGGTCCCGATCGAACATGTGGACGGTGTCGACGAAGCGGACCGTCTTCGTCTGGTAGGCCATGACCAGGGAGTGGGTCCGGGCGCCGCCGCCGAAGAAGCGGACCCCCTCCAGGAGGTCGCCGCTGGTCACGCCCGTTGCCGCGAAGACGAGGTTCTCGCCGGACGCCAGGTCCTCGGTGTGATAGACGCGCGCCTCGTCGCCGTGGCCCATCTTCCGGCCCCGCTCGCGCTCGTCGTCGCTGCGGTACCGGAAACGCGCCTGGATCTCGCCCCCGAGGCAGCGCAGGGCGGCCGCGGTGATGACGCCCTCGGGCGCGCCGCCAAGGCCCATGACCGCATGGACGCCGGTGCCCTGGACGGCACAGCTGATCGCCGCCGACAGGTCGCCGTCCGAGATGAGCTTGATCCGGGCGCCCGTCGCCCGGACCTCGGCGATGAGGGCGTCGTGGCGTGGGCGCTCGAGGATGACGACCGTGATGTCGCTCGTCTTCCGGCGCAGGACCTCCGCGATGCGATGGACGTTCTCGGTCGGGGACAGGGTGATGTCCACGTGGCCGGCGACGAGCGGCCCGACGCAGAGCTTCTCGAGGTAGGTGTCCGGGGCGTGGACGAGGCCGCCCTTCTCGGAGGCGGCCAGGACGGTGATGGCGTTGGCCGAGCCGGTCGCCACGAGGTTCGTGC
>JACQEH010000094.1 GCA_016200675.1 Chloroflexota bacterium
GGGCGTCGCTCCACTGGGCCATGGCCCAGCTCGGCGGGCGCCTGGTGCGCTCGCGGGTCGACAACCGCCTCGAGGGTGATCGCAGCTCGGTCGAGCAGGTCGAGATCGTCTTCGGGACCGGCGAGCAGCTCTTCGACCTCACGAGCTACACCCGCCACCTCGGTCAGGACACCACGGGCAACCTCCTCTCGAAGGGCGCCCTGACCGATCGGTCGCGGACCTATCTCAAGGGCCTGATCACGATCGAGAAGACCGCCGTCGGGACGGACAGCTACCTCGGCGAGTTCGGGATGAACCTCTCGAAGGCCGCCCGGGCGGTGGCCATCCCGTCGCTGGAGATCGACCAGCCCGACTGCCGCCGGGCGATGCACTCGTCATCGGTCGGTCCGATCGACGCCAACCAGCTCTTCTATCTCGAGTCGCGCGGCATCTCGCCGGACGACGCCCGCAAGTTCATCGTCCTCGGGTTCCTGGAGCCGGTGGTCGCCCGCGTCCCCCTCGAGTCCGCGCGCGAGCACCTCCGCGAGCTGCTCGAGGCGAAGTGGGCGATCGGCCAGGCCGCCGCCGCCGGCAGCACGGACGCGGCCGCCTGAGCCTCGGCCAGGACGCCCACATGCGCCGGATCGACCTGCTCGCCCTCGCCGATCTTCCCGACGGCACGATGCAGATGGCCTGGGTCGACGGCACCGACCCGGTCGTCGTCGTCCACAGCGGCGGCGTCGTCCGGGCGTTCCAGGGCACCTGCACCCACGAGTACTTCGAGCTCGACAAGGGCTTCCTGACCGGTGGCGGCTCGGCGGGGACGGACGGGCGCCCCGCGGGCACGCTCTCGTGCGCCCTCCACCTGTCCCGCTTCGACCTCGCCACGGGCGAGGCCCTCGATCCGCCGGCCGAGCTGCCGCTGGCGGTCTACGACGTCGTCATCGACGACGGCCGCGTCCTGATCGAGGTCCCCGAGGGCCCGCTCGCCGTCAACGAGTAGGGCCTACGGGGCGAGGGTCAGCGTCGACACCGTCGCCCTGGCGATGGCTCCGACGGAGAAGGGGAGTGGCACGGTCCCGCCGCTCGACCAGAGGTCGATGAGGTCGCCGTAGTGGCGGTCGAAGGGGTTGCCGCTCTGGCCGGTGGTCGTCACGATCCGGGCCGCGTCGGGGTTGGACATGTCGACCGTGAGCCGGTAGGACGGCCCGTTGGAGACCGTGAACGCCTTGTCGAGGCCGGCCGGGACATGTGACGGGTCGTCGGGATAGGCGTAGGCGGTCCAGGGCTGGTAGTAGTTGTTCTGGATGGCGCCGTCGACGCCGCCGACGGGTCTGGGGCCGGAGTTGAAGTACCACGCCAGCGGCCCGATGCCGGACACGCCGAGGGTCTGCTCCTGGAAGTCCACGGCGTGGAGGCGGCCCCACGTCCAGCGGGCCGGCGAGCCGACCTCCGCCCGGAGCTGCGCCCCGGTCCGGTCCAGCGCGGCGGCGAGGATGTCCTTCTGGCGCTCGACGGCCGGCGTGGAGACGTTGTCCCACCACGGGCTCGTCGGATCCTTGAGGGCGGCAATCAGGGTCTGCCACGAAACCGTCGAGCCGCCGTAGTCCTTGGCGATCGGGCCCAGCTCGTCGTCGAAGATCGCCCGGATGAGCGTGAACTCGGTCGTGACGTAGGCGGCGCATCCCAGGGAGTCGACGTCGCACTGGCCGTCCCACGCAGCGATCCGGTCGCGGAGCAGCTTGCCGTCGTCGGTCGTCGGCTCGGCGCCCACGAGGTAGGGGATGACGGTGTCCGCCCGGAGCGGATGGGCATCCATCTCGATCGCCCGGAGGTTGCTCGTGGTCAGCGAACCCGCCTTCTCCGTCAGGAGGTCCGTGATCCGCCGGGCCCGGTAGCCCGGATCCCAGTCGTCGCCGATGAAGTAGGGATAGTTGGCATCCACCGCCGCGTTGTTGGCGGTGACGATGAAGCCGCTCGGCGGGTCGTATTGACTGGGCAGGTCCGCGAACGTGATATAGCCCGTCCACTCCTGGGCGCCGGAGGCGCCATCGCGGACGCGGTCGCCGGTCTTCTCGCTGGCCCGGATCGGAACGAGGCCCGGCATCTGGTAGCCGATGTGGCCAGCGACGTCGGCATAGACGAAGTTCTGGCTGGGCGAGCCGTACGTGCTGAGGGCCTTCCGGAAGTCGTCGAAGTTCGCCGCGGTGTTGAGGTGGAAGATCGAGCTGAAGGCGCCATCGGGCTCCTTGATCGACGTCCACTGCAGGGTGATCGGCGGCTGGTCCTTCAATCGATCATCGACGTCGTTGAGGACCGGACCGTGGCCGGTCGAGCGCACCGTGATCGCGACCGGCGCGCCGCCGGCGACCTTGATGACTTCGGTCCGGGTCCCGAAGGCCACCGACTGGCCCTTGAAGAGGTAGTGGGTCGGATCCTTCGGGTCAACCGTCTCGCGGTAGAGATCCTGGACGTCCGGGCCGACGTTCGTTGCGCCCCAGGCGATCTTCGCGTTGTGGCCCAGGACGATGGCGGGGACGCCCGGGAACGAGACCCCGGCGACGTCGTAGGGGCAGTCCGCGTCGACCTGCCGGCAGTGGAGGCCGTTCATGATCCAGACCGACGGCTCGCTGAAGCCGAGGTGGGGGTCGTTGGCCAGGAGGGCGCCGCCCGTCTTCGACTTCGATCCTGCGACGACCCAGTTGTTGGAGCCGATGCCGTGGTCGCCCACGAGGCCCGTGCCGCCGTCGAGGCCGGCCAGGGCGAGGATCCCGGAGCCGGTCGAGGCCAGGTCCTGCCATGCGGACGCCGTGGCGTCGCTCATGGTGTGCCGCGTGCCGGTCGCCGCTGCCGGGGTCGTGTCGGTCGCCGCGGCGGTGGTCGCCGCCGCCGTGGTCGCCGCGGCCCCGGTCGGCGCTGCCGGGGTCGTGCCGGACGCCGACGCCGTGGTCGTGCCGGACGCTGCTGCGGTCACCGCCGGCTGGGCCGCGCCAGCCCCGCTCGAGCCCTTCAGGCCGCTGGGCGTGATGACCGGCGCCGAGGCGTCGTAGGCCGGGAAGAGCGAATCGGTCCGCGCGGGATCGCCCAGCCGGGCGTCGGCGAGCATCCGGAAGATCTCGGTATCCATGTTGCCGCCGAGGTTCCAGGCCTGGACCTTCTGCCAGGCGGCCGAATCGAGCGGCGTCCACGGCGCCGGCGTGTACCCCCCGAGGCCGCCCGAGCCGGACTTCAGGGCCGTGACGACGAACGGGAACGAGAACGATCCGTGCTGGTCCGCGATCCAGGCGTTGACCCCGTCGGCGTACCACTGGAGCGCGTCGCGGACGTCCTGGGGCATCGCGTCGAGGTCGCGCTGGGCAGCCTGCTCCCAGCCGAGGGTCCGGATGTACCTGTCCTTGTCCAGGGTGCTCGTCCCGAACAGCTCCGACAGGCGGCCGCTGCTGATGTGCCGCCAGACCTCCATCTGCCACATCCGCTCCTGGGCGTGCACGTAGCCCTGGGCGACGAAGAGATCGTGGGGATCGTCGGCGCTGATCTGGATGATGCCGCTCGCATCGCGGGCCACGCTGACCGGGCCATGGAGGCCGGCCACGTGGATCGTGCCGCTGGTCTTCGGCAGGCCGCGGCCGGTGACCGCAGCGAGCAGGCCGACGACCGCCACGAGAGCGACCACCACGAGGATCGCCAGCGCTTTCAAGCCCCATCGCACGAAGCGCACGCTCGATTCGCTCCTTCATGTGCCGGACCGGCGGTCGCAGCGAACTTCCTTCGCCGGGTTCAGCGGGGGAGCACCACGCCGAGATCACGGGCCTCCGCGGCCCGCAGGATGGCGTCGGCGTAAACGACGTCGGACAGCCCGACCCCCAGGTGGGCGACGACGACCCGGCCGGGCGGCCGGGCGGTTCGCGCCAGGATCGCTTCACCGATGGTGGCGTCCGGATCGGGGTAGCCGTCGAAGTTGCCGGCCTCGCGGTTGGCGAGGTACTGCTCGCGCTGGTCGACGAGGAAGAGCGCGGCATCGCGCGCGACCTCGGCGGCGCAGTAGGTGGCGTAGTCGATGGGGATGACCGTGGCACCCGGAGCGAGCCAGGCATTCGTCATCGCCTGGCGCTCCTCGGCCGGCCCGAAGGAGGCGGCCGTCAGGACCACATCGGCGCCGTCGACAGCAGCCCGGGCCGATGCTTCAAGCGTGGTCGGGCCGATGCCCGGCGTGCCTGCCGCTGCTTCCGCGAGGGTTGCCGCGCGGCGTGGGTCGCGGTCGAAGACGTGCAGCTCGACGCCGGGCAGGACGTGCCCGAAGACCGCCAGGTGCGAACGACCCTGGACGCCCGCCCCGATGAGCGCGGCCCGGACCGGGCGCCCCGCCACCGTGGGTCCGAACCGGCGCATCGCCAGGCCTGAGACGGCGGCCGTCCGCTGGGCCGTGATCGGCCCGCCGTCCATGATCGCCAGCGGGATCCCGGTCGCCGGATCGTTGAGGACCACGAGGGCGCTGATGCCGGGCAGCCCCAGCTCATTATTGGTGGCGAAGCCGGCAACCCACTTCATGCCCACGAGGTCGCCGAAGAGGTCGGCCCCCCGGAGCATCGCCGGCATGGCATGCACGAAGGCCGCGTCCGGGCGCGGGTGGATCGCGATCTTGGGCGGCATCTCGGCGCCGCCGGGCGTCGCGAGGGCGACCATCGTCCGCTCCGCCAGCGCCAGGCGTTCCTCCAGCGGCGGCATCGCGGCGCCGACGTCCGCCGCGGACAGCCAGCGCAGGGGCGGCAGGATGGGGGCGATCATCGGCGGGAGTGTAGCGCCGTGGGTCGGGCGCGAAGCGGCCCTGAATCACGTGCCGGATGGACCCATCGCGAACTGCGGGTGACTGGATAGGATTCGGAGATGGCCCCCCTCGATACGGCCCAGAGCCTCGACAACCTCAAGCTCGAGCGCGATGCGATCCGGCTCTACGACGCCCTGGCCTCGATGGAGCGCGATCCGCGGCGGGCCGAGGCCTTCCGGGTGATTGCGGGCAACGAGCGTCGCCACGCCGACATCTGGGCGTCTCGCCTCCTCGAGCTCGGCGCGACCGTCCCGCCCCCGGCAGGCCCCCGCTTCCGGATCCGCGCCATCCTCGCCATCGCGCGGCTCTTCGGGACACACTCGGTCCGCGACATGGTCCTGGCCCTCGAAGGTGACGAGCAGGATCTCTACACGGCCCAGGGCTCGCCTGAAGTCGAGGCGATTGCCGCCGACGAGAAGGAGCACGCCGAGATCTGGAAGCGCCTGTCCGGCGTGAAGGCGAGCGACGGCCGCGCCCGGTTCGGTTCCGTGTCCGTGGACGCCCGCTCGAAGGTCGCGGCTGGAGCGGCGGACCATCGCGCTGCCGCCGCCGGGGTGTCCGCGCCCGCTGAGATCGCTACCCGGGAACGGTGGCATCGCGCCGGCCAATCGGGCACGCTGCGGGCCGTCATCTTCGGCGTCTCCGACGGGCTCGTTTCCAACCTCTCCCTGGTGATGGGCGTGGCCGGCGCCAACGCCGCCATGAGCGGCGGCAACTTCGTGCTCCTGGCGGGTATCGCCGGCCTCCTGGCGGGCGCCTTCTCGATGGCCGCCGGCGAGTACATCTCGATGCAGTCGCAGCGCGAGCTGTTCGAACGCCAGATCGCCCTCGAGCGCGCGGAGCTCGAGGCGATGCCGGAGGAGGAGGAAGTCGAGCTCGCCGCCGTCTATCGCTCCAAGGGGTTCACCCCCGAGGAGGCGACGACGATCGCCCACCGCATGTTCTCCGACCCGCAGCATGCCCTCAACACCCTGATCCGTGAGGAGCTGGGCCTCGACCCCGACGAGCTCGGATCGCCGTGGGGAGCCGCCCTCGGCTCGTTCGTCGCCTTTGGTGTCGGCGCGCTCATCCCGGTGATCCCGTATCTGTTCGGGTCCGGCGGCCTGCACTTCGCCATCTCGCTGGGAGCGTCGCTGGTGGCGCTCTTCCTCGTCGGGGCGGGCGTCTCGCTCCTGACCGGGCGGAGCCTCGTCTTCTCGGGTGTCCGGCAGGTCGGGCTCGGCGCGGCCGCCGCCGGCGTGACGTACCTGGTCGGCAACGTCATCGGCGTGTCGGTGGGCCGCTGACGTGCCGGATCTCCGGGCCTTCGTCATCGCCGTCGGGGTCGGCGGCGGCGTGGGCGGCTACCTGACGTTCTGGTGGCATTGGCCGCTCGCGATCGCCTGGGGCATCGGGCTCGTGCTCGGCGGCCTGGTCCTGGTCGGGACGATGTCCGTGGCCAGGGATCCGGGGATCGCCGACCGGGCCTGGCGCGCCGCCGCGCCCGATCTCGTCGCCCCGCCGGCGGTACCCCCCGCCGAGGCCGAGGCCGAGGCCGCCACTCCCACCCGCAGCCGCGACCTGCCGTCCGGCGACTGATCCGGATGGGCCTGGTCAGGCCCTCGGGTCGCTGACCGGCGAATCCTTCTCGATGGGCTCCAGCCGGTCGGGCGGCGGCTCCATGCGATAGGCGCGATGCTCAAGGAGCACCCGCTCCACCATGGGCGCCTCGATGGGTCGCCCTCCCCGGGCGAGCCGCTCGCTGATCCAGGTCGCCTCGGCCGCGAGCTCGTCGTCCGCGATGTCCTGCTCCCGGCGAGCACCATCCATGTAGACGACCGCGACGATTCCGCCGCCCGCGACCAGCCCGAGGAGCAGCAGCCACCACTGGAACTCGGCCATCACGGGGTCGCGCGCACCTTCATCGGATGCGAGTCTAGCGGTGATGGGCGAGACCGCGCCCGGCAAGGTCTCGCCCGGCAAGAACCGCGGCTACACTCGCCGCCAATGATCTCCTTCACCCCGAACCCGATCGCCGTCCGTCTCGGGCCGATCCCCGTCTACTGGTACGGGATCGCCTACGCCGTCGGGCTGCTGGTCTCGTACCTCGTCCTCGTCCGGCAGGCGCGGACGTTCCGCCAGGATGTGGAGCTGATCGGCAACGGCCTCATCGTCATCGCCATCGCCGCGCTGGTCGGCGGGCGCCTCTACCACGTCATCGACCAGTGGAACCTGTACCGGGACAACCTCCTCAAGATCGTCCTGCCGCCGTACTCGGGGCTCGGGGTCTACGGCGGGCTGATCACGGGCGTCCTCGCCTTCCTGGTCCTCGTCCGCTACCACCGCGTCAACGGCTGGATCTGGGCGGACATCGTGGCCCCGGCCCTCTTCACCATGCAGGCCATCGGGCGCTGGGGGAACTTCTTCAACCAGGAGCTCTTCGGGCCGCCCACCAACCTGCCATGGGGCATCGCCATCGACTGCGCCCATCGCTTCAGCGACCACGGCGCGGCCATCTTCCCGTGCGGCCAGTACCCGGAGGCGACAACGTTCTTCACGCCCCTCTTCCTGTACGAGTCGATCTCCGGCGTCCTCGGCGCCCTCTTCCTGATCTGGCTCTCTCGGCGACGACCCTACCCACTGCGTCCGGGTGACCAGATCCTCATCTTCTTCATCTGGTACGCCGTCGTCCGCTTCCTCCTGGAGAACCTCCGGACCGGCAACTGGTTCGTGGGCGGCATCCCGACCGTGCAACTGATGTCGATCGCCTTCGGCCTGGGGGCCTTCCTCATGCTCCTCTACCGGCATCGACGCCCCGTCGTCCATGCGGCGAGCGCCGGAGACCTGGCCGGGATCGACGACACCGGAGGGCCTGAGGTTGACCGCGAGGACGACGACGAGGAGTGGAAGGACGGCGATCTCGGCGCTGCGCCCACTGCCGGGGCCGCCTCGGGCGAGGCGGGGACGCCCCTGCCCGAAACGCCCCCGCCCGAAACGCCCCCGCCCGGCGAACCCGCGCCCGACGTGACCCCGCCACCGATCGGCTGACCTCCGATGGCGCCCGAGGAACCTGCGACAAGGCGATCGCGCAGGGGATTGCCGCCCGCGCGGGTCTCGCCGGAGGCCATCGCCCGGGCTCGCGGCGACGCGCGGGAAGGGCTCGAGTGGCTCGGGCGCCCGCCCGAGGTGCGGGCCTCGCTCCTCTACGTTGCCGTTCGCCTGCTGGCTCGGGCCATCCTGTTCGGGCTCTTTCGCTTCCGAATCCGGGCCGAGGGCCGTGAGCACCTGCCCCGGCAGGGCGGCTTCATCCTCATGGGCGCGGCCCATCGTGGCTGGATGGACCCCTTCCTCGTCCTGCACGCCCTGCCGACGGCGCCGCGGGCATGGTTCCTCGGCAGCGCGGCCTCGACCTTCTCGTCCCGCTGGCGGGAGTGGCTGATCCGGCACGTCGGGGGCCTGCTGCCCGTCTGGCGCGGCGGCATCGGCATCGACCAGCACGTCGTGGCGGCGCGGGCCGTGCTCGACGCCGGCGGCGTCTTCGTCCAGATGCCCGAGGGGACCGTGAGCGGCCCGGCTGGCAGGGTCGGGCCGTTCCGAACCGGTGCCTCGGTGATCGCCCTCCGGACAGGGGCTCCGATCGTGCCATTCGCCATGGCCGGCACGGAGGAGCTCTATATCGGGCGCCGGATGGCGTCGCGGATCCTCCCGCCGACCTCGGTCGCGGAGCTCCTCGGCAGCGACTGGGACGGTGCCGTCCCGGAACCCGACACCCGGGCCGAGATCGAGCTGGCAAAGCGGCTGAGCGTGGCGCTGGCGGCCCGCCTCGGCCCGGCGGTCGAGGCCATCGACCCCTGGACGCACGACCCGCCCGACCATCCCCGACGCCTCCGCCGGCGCCTGACCTGGCTGCTCCTGGCGCCCGGCCGGCTGGATCGCTGAACCGGGCGACGACGAGCGGTTGACGCCGCGCCGCTATCCTCCGGCCATGCACTTCGCCGAATCGATCCTCGATCTCGTCGGCGGGACGCCGCTCGTCCGCCTGACCCGTGTCACCCGCGACCTCGGCCCCGGCCCCCAACCGCTGATCCTGGCCAAGCTCGAGACCCTCAATCCCGGCGGCTCGGTCAAGGACCGCATCGGCCTGCCGATGATCGAGGCCGCCGAGCGCGCCGGTCTCCTGAAGCCCGGTGGGACGATCATCGAGCCGACGTCGGGCAACACCGGCCACGGCCTGGCGATCGCGGCGGCCCTGAAGGGATATCGCTGCATCTTCGTCATGGCCGACAAGCAGTCGACCGAGAAGCAGGCGCTCCTGCGCGCCTACGGGGCCGACGTCGTCCTGTGCCCGACCAACGTCGAGCCGGAGTCGCCGGAGTCGTACTACTCGGTCGCGGCCCGCCTGGCCCGTGACATCCCAGGGGCTTTCAAGCCCGACCAGTACTGGAACCAGGAGAATCCGCTCGCTCACGAGCGGACCACGGGGCCGGAGATCTGGGACCAGACCGAGGGCCGGATCACGCATCTCGTGGCCAGCGCCGGGACCGGCGGCACCATCACCGGCGTGGGGCGCTACCTGAAGGCGCGGAACGCCTCGATCACCATCGTCGGGGCCGACCCCGAAGGCAGCGTCCTGTCCGGTGACGTCGCCCGGCCGTACCTCACGGAGGGCGTCGGCGAGGACTTCTTCCCGGGCACGTATGACGCCTCGGTCGTCGACCGCTGGGTCCGGGTCTCGGATCGGGATGCCTTCCAGATGGCCCGTCGGATCACCCGCGAGGAGGGGATCCTGGCCGGCGAGTCATGCGGCACGGCGGTCGTGGCAGCCCTCGACGAGGCGCGCCGGATCCGGGCTCGCGACGGCGCCGCAGCCGCCGAGGCGGTGATGGTCGTCATCCTCCCCGACGGCGGCCGCTCCTACCTCTCGAAGCTCTACAACGACGAGTGGATGCGGGCCAACGGGCTGCTGGCCACGACCGGCGCGGTGGTCCGGGTGGCCGAACTGCTCGCAGCCCGCGGCCACGATCCCGAGCGGCCCGATGTCGTGGTCGCCCGGACGACCGACCGGGTCGGGGCGGCCATCGATACCCTCCAGCGCTTCGGGATCAGCCAGCTGCCGGTGTCCCAGGAGGCAGCGGGAGAAGCCCTCGAGGGGATCGTCGGGTCGGTCAGCGAGCAGGGCCTGCTCGACCGCGCCTATCGCAATCCGGAGGTCGTGGAGCGGACCATCGGCGAGGTCATGGACCGGCCGCTGCCCACCGTCGACGTGCGGGCGACGGTGGACGAGGCCTTCGCCCTGCTGGCGGGCGGCAGTCCGGCCGCGCTCGTGGTCCGCGATGGCCGACCCTCGGGCGTCGTCACCAGGCTCGACCTGCTCGAGTACCTCGCCCACAACCGCGGCTGATGGTCGACGCCCGCCCGACTACGTTGCCAGCCAGGCCAGGTGGACCGGCACGAACGCGTTCAGCAGCAGCCCGAGTACGAGCAGGCCGCCCGCCCGCCGGGTGTGGATGAACGCCGCCCCGACGAACCACAGGGGCCAGCCGACATAGGAGTGGGGAGCGACCTCGGGCCGCGGCGCGCTGAACGTCCGGAGGACCGCGACGAGGCGTGGCACGCCCAGGAGCACGAGGAGGACCCACGGGCCGATCCAGCCGGCGAGCACCGCACCGATGACGGTCGGGTAGAAGCCGATCATGAGGACGCGTGCCGCCAGGCGGGCCTGCCGCTCGCCGAGGAGGACCGGCATCGTCCGGACCCCCTTCTTCTTGTCGGCCTCGATCTTGTCGATGTGCTTCCCGAA
>JACQEH010000097.1 GCA_016200675.1 Chloroflexota bacterium
AGCCCATCGTCGAGCTCGCCAACGGGACGGGCGCGGTGGTCGGCCTCGAGGCGCTCGTCCGATGGCATCCGGCCGGCGATGCCGTCCACCCACCGGCCGACTTCATCGCCCTGGCCGAGGAGACCGGGGAGATTGTGCCGATCGGGCGCTGGGTCATCGACGAAGCCTGCCGCCGGGCCCGTGGCTGGCAGGTCGCGCACGACCTTCCGGGCCTGCGGATCAACGTCAACCTGTCGGCCCGGCAGTTCGCGGATCCGGAGCTCGTGTTCGTCGTGGCTGCGGCCCTCCACCGGAGCGGGCTGCCCGCGGCCAGCCTGACCATCGAGATCACGGAGAGCACCCTGATGCTCCGCACCGAGGAGACGCTCGACCGCGTCCGCGACCTGCGCGCCCTCGGCGTCCGCCTCTCCATCGACGACTTCGGGACGGGCTACTCGTCGCTCGGCTACCTCCAGGCGTTCGAGGTCGACGAGCTCAAGATCGATCGTTCGTTCGTCTCGGAGGCATCCGCGATCGGCAATCCCGTGGTCCTCAGTCGGGCGATCGTCGAGCTGGGACGGGCGCTCGGGCTGGAGATGGTCGTCGAGGGCGTGGAGGACCACCTCCAGGCCGCCTGGTTCGCCTCGCTCGGCTGCGACTACGCGCAGGGCTTCCTCTACTCGCGGCCGCTCGCCCCTGCGGCCGTCGACGGGTATCTCGCCGCGCGTGCTCGCGGTGGACCTGCGACGGTCGGCGAGCCCGCCCTTCCGGGGGGCACGGTCACACCGGGTCGCCAGGCCGGACGCGGCCCGGCGCACCTGCGGGTTGTCGACGAGCCCGGTTCGGAACCGAGGCGAAACTCGGCCTAGGGGCCGTCCGGGCCGGCGCGACGCTCGTCGCGCAACTCGACTGACGCCCGGGTGCGCCGCGGCAGCACGAGGCGGTCCCGGCGATGCCACCGCACCGCCTCATCCTCCTCCGCAGCGCGCCGCCGACCCGGACCCGCCACCCGTCCGATTTCCGGGACGTGTACCTGAGCACCGGGAGTCCCGGCGACGAGTACCACCGAGCGCCCGTGAGCCGGGTGACCATCTCGCCAAAGGACCGCCCGGTCCCGAGGCGCCAACCTTCGAGCCACGACACCCACGTGGGGCAGGAGATGGCGCGCACCTCGTGCGCGTCGGGGGATCGACCTGCTGGATCTGCCGTTCCCGGGCAGGTCGTCCGCGATCCAGCTGCTCATCGCCATCGTGATGGTCCTTGCCTTCGGCGCCTGATGCACCAAGCGAATGAACGAGACGTGCCTCGGCACTTCGACGTCCGTTCTGATGCATCAGCCGACTCAAGGAGTCCATTCAATGCGCGCTGCGCTTCGAATGTGCCGGCGAAGGCGTCTGCGACGTCGCCTTGATGCATCGGGTGCATCACGCCAGGGTCGTGCTGCCGCGCGGCCGCACCGCCGAGCTGCCGCGCCGTCGGACCGCACTCCTCGACGGACCGACCGCCGAGCGCTGCCGCGCCGACGGACCGCCGAGCGCTGCCGCGCCGACGGACCGCCCAGCGCCGACCGACCGCCCAGCGCCGACCGACCGCCCAGCGCTGCCGCGACCTGGAGCCCCCGCGACCCGGAGCCCCCGCGCCCCCGGGCCCGGCCGGCATCAGCGGCCCTTCTCGCCCTCGATCAGCCGCGACACGAGAAGGTGGATCGCCCGGGCTCGGGCGATCAGCTCGGGGCGTGCCGAGACGTCGTCGCTGCCGGCATTGCCCAGCGCGCCGGGATCCATCGAGACCGGACCTAGGTTCGCGACCGCCACGAGGATCTCGTCGGCCTCTCGGAGGGCGCCGAGGAACGGGGCGATCGCCTCGTTCTCGACCCGCACGATCGACTGGCCGAGGGCGCGCTTGAGGTGCGGGCGCAGCGTGGCGACCGCCGCCTGGCCCGAGATCGTGCGTGGCTCGGTCACGGCAGTCCTCCCGCGGCTGGTCGGTGCCCGGTCACGACAGCCGACTCGCCGATTCCCTGACCGGAGCCCGGATATGCTGGTGCTATCATAGGCATATGAGAACCGTCACCGCCCTCGACGTCCGTCGCCGCTTCGGGCAGATCATCGACGATGCAGCGGCAGGGGAGCGGATCGTCATCGAGCGAGCGGGCCAGCCGGTTGCGGCGCTCGTGCCGCTCGCCGACCTCGCCGTGCTGGACCCCGATGGACGCCGCGCGGCGAAGCTCGGTGCGCTCGATGACATCCGGCGGCTTGCGGCCCGTCGACCGTTCCCGAAGGATTTCGATCCGGAGGAGTCCGTTCGAGCGCAGCGGCGATTGCGGTCGGCCGCGATCGCGCGTCCCCCCGCGTCGCGATGACATTCGCCACCGCGCAAGAGGCAGTCGTCGTCGACGCCTCGGCCGCGATGGCATTGTTGGGTGGTGACGGCGCCTGGCTCGACCGATGGGCGGCCTGGACCGAGGCCGGCACCATGATTCTTGTGCCTGCCCACTTCCCCGTGGAGGTCGCGAATGCGCTGCTGCGCGGAGCGCGGCTGTCGGGCCTTGAAGCGTCGACCCGACTCGAGCGCCTGCAGTCCACGGGGATCGAGGCGACTGACCGCGGGCTGCCCGGCCTCCTGGGGGCCGTCGAGCTTGCCGATCGGCATGGCCTGACCGTGTACGACGCGCTCTACCTGGACCTCGCGCTCGACATCGACGCCTCGATCGCCACGCTGGATCGCGAGCTTGCGGCAGCCGCCCGGGCCGAGGGTGTGCCGGTCGTCAGCTGACCGGCGCGAGCGCGTGCTGATCCTCGCTCGATCCGGCCGCGCAGTTCCACTGCGTCCGCCTCGGAGCCGGTACGGCGCCGGATTCAGCGGCCCCTGAGCTTCGCGTCTCAGGTCGGGTGCAGGTCCTCGCCGGCGGGTTCGCTGTCTGCGTCGGCGTCGTCCGTCCGTGGCCGGACCGCGATCAGGATCAGCACCGCAAGGCCGATCGCCACGACGGGTCCGGCCCACGGGATCGCCAGGCCGTTGCGGACGGCAGTGCCCCCGAGGAGCGCCAGGCCGACGGCGGCGAAGAACAAGCCGAACAGAAGGGACAGGGCGTCGAAGTCGTGGCGGCGCATCTAGTTGCCCGCCAGGGTCGAGCGCTCGATCCAGACCCGGCCGATACCCGCGTCGACGGTCAGGACCAGCGCGCCGCCGCCGGGACTTCCGACCTCGGAGACGTGATCGGTGAGGTCGGTCCCGACGTGCTCCCGGCCGAGGAGCCAGAGCTCGCCGCCCTGGACGGTGCCGGTGACCTCGACCGCGGCGTCCTTCGGGATGATGACGTAGAGATTGCCGATGCCGACAGTCGCCTCGAGGGTAACCGGCTGCGAGCCGGCCTTGAGGTGGCTGAGGTCGATCGTCAGGCGGCCGACGGCGATGTGATAGGCCGGCGCAACTTCCGCGATCGTCTCGGGCAGGTAGTCGTGGCCGCCGATGCCGCCATCGAGCGGCACCGTGAGGAAGGCTGCGACCCCGGCGGCGGGCAGGAGCAGGATGCCGAGCAGGGCGATGAGCCGGGCGCGTCCCCACCAGGCGCCGGCCACCAGGCCAATCCCCAGGGCCAGGAGGCCGGCGCCGAAGTACTGGCCCGGCGTGACCCGGACCGAAGCCATGATGCCCACGGCGGCGAACGCGCCGACGAGGAGCAATGCGCCTGCCACGGCGTACCAGCCGAGCGGTGAGCGTTCGCGCGGCGGCCGCGGTCCGCTGACCATCTGGACCGCCACGGACCCCTGTCGCCAAGCCGCGCCCGCGTCCGCCTGGCCGGCCGCCGCCGAAGCCGCCGCGGGCCCCTGAGCCGCGGGATACGCGCCGCCCACTGGCCCGCTGCCCGCGTCCATCTCGCGACGGGGGAGGAGCAGGACGACCCCGATGAGCGCGATCGCAAGGGCAAAGAACACCTCGGGCGGCACGTAGAACCGGTCGTAGCGGCTGAGGACCCACGGGGTCGCCACGATCACCGCGATCAGGACCATGGCGATCAGCCCGAGCCGCCCCGAGCCGCGGGTCAGCCGACGGATCGCCGCCTCGACGATCGAGTCCCCCCGGCCCTCGGCAGGGATGAGGATCCAGCCGAGGACATACAGGACGAGCCCGGCGCCGCCGAAGATCATGAGGCCCGCGAAGCCGGCACGGAGGAGGATTGGATCGACGTTGAGGTAGTCGCCGAGGCCGCCGGCCACGCCGCCGATCACCCGGTCGGACATTCGGCGCCGGAGGTGGCGCCCGCCGACGGGACGATCACCGGCGGTGCCTCCGGCGGGATCGATGGGCTGGTCGAACGGCTCCTCGGTCGTCATGGGGGCATCGTCGGGCCGCCGCGGCGCACCCGCCATCGGGATCATCCCGGAGTCGCTCGCTCCGGGTGATTCCCGATGCCGGAGGCCGGTGCCCCTGTGCGAAGATCGCGGCGATGACCCATCTCGAGGCCCGCGCGCCGCGATCGACCCTCCGGCGCATTCGGAACGGCCGGATGATCGCCGGCGTTGCCGGGGGCGTGGCCCAGCACCTGGGCGTGGATCCAACCTTCGTCCGCCTGCTGTTCGTGGCTCTGAGCCTGGCGGCGGGCTTCGGCGTTGTGGTCTACCTGCTCCTCTGGGTCCTTGCGCCGGCCGAGCCCGTCAACGCGGCCGCGCCGGCCCAGGCCCGCCACCTGCCGATGCCCTCGGCTCGCCAGCTGCTCGGTGCGGGTTTCATCCTCGCCGGCGTTCTGGTTGTGCTCTTGGTCACCGGGTTCTGGTCCGGCGAGAACCTGGCCTGGCCGGTGACCCTCGCCGCGATCGGCTTCGCGATCCTGTGGGCTCGTGGCTCGGCCGAGGAGGGCCGGGGGCGCCTGGATTTGGCCAGCATCGGGACGCCCCTGGAGGCGCTCCTGCGCACGCGCGAATCCCGCCCGCGGCTCATCGGCGGCGTGGTCCTGATCCTGGCCGGCATGGTCGTCTTCCTCGCCGCGACGACCACGCTCGCGGCGGCCGCCAACGTCATCCTTGCCGTCCTTGTGACCGCCGGTGGCCTCGCCCTCCTGGCCGGTCCGTGGCTCTGGCGCCTGGCGAACGAGCTCATCGAGGAGCGGAGCAGCCGGATCCGGACGCAGGCCCGGGCCGAAATGGCGGCTCACCTCCACGACTCCGTCCTGCAGACGCTCGCCCTGATCCAGCGGGCAAAGGAGCCGCGGGAGATGGTGACCCTCGCCCGGACCCAGGAGCGGGACCTGCGGGCGTGGCTGTACGGGCGGGCGCCGAGCGTCCACGGCGCGCGCCTCAACGATGCTATCGAGGAGATGGCCGGCCGCCTGGAGCTGGCCCACCAGCTGAAGGTCGAGGCCGTTGTCGTCGGCGACGCGGAGCTGGACGACGATCTCCGGGCCCTCGTTGCGGCCTGCACCGAGGCGGTCCTCAACGCCGCCAAGCACGCCGGGGTTGCCTAGGTCTCCGTGTACGTTGAAGCTGAGGACGATCAGGTGAACGCCTTCGTCCGCGACGGCGGCGCCGGCTTCGACCCGGCGGTCGTGCCCGACGACCGGCGGGGCATCGCCGATTCGATCGTCCAGCGGATGGAGCGCCACGGCGGGACGGTCGAGATCCGGAGCCATCCCGGCGCCGGGACGGAGGTCCACCTGCACCTGCCACGGCGAGTGCTGGCCAAGGCGATGCCCGCCCCGTCCGCAGCAGTGCCGGTAGCCTCGCCCGCACCCTCCACCCCGGGAGGCGCCGCTTCGGGCCCGGTCCCCGGGCTCACGCCGCCGTGAGCATCCGGGTCTTCATCGTCGACGACCACGAGCTGTTCCGGTCCGGGGTGCGATCGGAGCTCCAGGCCGACCTGGAGATCGCCGGCGATGCCGGAACCGTGGCCGAGGCCATCGCGGGGATCCGGACGGCACGCCCGGATGTCGTCCTCGTTGATGTCCACATGCCGGCGGGCGGCGGGCTGGCCGTCATCGAGGCCATCCGCGCCGAGCAGCCCGAGGTGCGTTTCCTCGCGCTGTCGGTCTCGGATGCCGCGGAGGATGTTATCGGCGTCATCCGGGCCGGCGCGCGGGGCTATGTCACGAAGTCGATCTCGCCTGAAGATCTCCAGTCCGCCATCCGGCGGATCCACGACGGCGATGCCGTCTTCTCGCCGCGCCTTGCCGGGTTTGTCCTGGATGCGTTCGCCGCCGAACCGGCCCAGCCGATCGATCCCGAGCTGGACCAGCTCTCACCCCGCGAGCGCGAGGGCCTTCGCTACATCGCCCGCGGATACACGCACAAGGAGGTCGGCGGCGAGCTCGGCATCTCCGTCAAGACGGTCGAGACGCACGTCTCGTCGGTCCTCCGCAAGCTGCAGCTTTCCAGCCGCTACGAGCTCTCCCGCTGGGCGGCCGACCACAGCATCGTCTGAGAGCCTGTTGATTGGGGAACTGCGTCCACCGCTCGATGCTCTTGTCAGTCATGAATTCTGACTCCAGCGAGCGTGACCATCCACCGACCACGTCGATTCCGCGCGGTGGCCGAGCGCGCTCCAAGGTGACTCTATGACTGAAGGGCATAGCGTCCCGGAATCGGGAGCCCGCCGTCGTCAATCGCCGAACGGTATCGAGTCGCGTCTGTCGGCCGCTCGTCGCGAGGGTCACCTCCTACGTTCTTCTCGACTGTGGCTCGCCACGGCATGGCGCCGGTCTGTGCACGAATCCAGGCCGACCATCGCTTGGTGGCCGTAGCTTGCCCCCGTGCCTACGAAACTTCCAGCTCGTTGGCGGCCGACAACCGCGCTTGATGACCCGGTTCGCGTGCGCCGCGCATTCGCTTGATCTGGACGACCACCGCCGACCCAAGCAGGACCACGACCGCCGCGGAGATGCCATACCCGATCGCCGACGGGAGATCGAACGGCCAGAGGGTGACGATGTACGGGCCAGGGTCGTTGCCAACGCCCCGCCCGGTAGCCCGGGTCCAGCCCTCGAGCGTCCTCGGGCGAACGACCGTGTAAGCGATTGCGCCGAGCGGGATCGCTGCGAGGGACCCTACGACGATCCGGCCGCGCCACCGCCATGTCGTGGGCGCCACAAGAACGGCAACGGCGCCCAGAGCCAGGGCGATCCGGTGACCGAGTGTCAGACCGGGATTCGGGAAGATGCCCGTCCGCTGGACGCAACTCGCGACCGTGACGTCAAGCGGTCCCAGGCACATCGCAATGGTGCCGCTGCCGAAGAAGAGCACGGCAAGGGCGGTGCCGGTGAGGCACAGGCCAATCGCGAGCCCCCGCATGCCCCGACGCTACACCGCCGAGCCGAGATATCGTCGCTCGACGAGCGCCCGAGGAAAGATCGACATCGATTGACAGGGTGTACGACGCCGTCTACGTGGATCGTGCGGTCGATCCTCGGGCTCCGCCGGCGAGTCAGGCCCGTCCCAGCTCCGGCACGAACGTGGTCTCGGACGCCTTGTCGTTGCGAGCGACCCCGATGCCCAGGATCACGAGCCAGGCCGGAACGGTCATGAAGCTGATGTTGAGGAGCGCTGGCAGGAACAGGTTCCCTGCGAAGATGATGCCAACGATGACACCGAGCCAGCCGATCACCCTCGACAGCCGCCGCGTCTGAACCGCGAAGACGGAGACGCCGATCATCCACAGGCCACCGGCGAAGTGCCCGGCGAAGCGGACGGCGTCGACGACCGACTGGAGCTGCACGAAGGCGGCCGCCGCCGTCGAGTCGCCCGCGCCGTAGCTGGCCGCGATCAGCGGCGCTACGTGGAAGCTGATGGCATTGTCCGCGATGTCGAGCATCATCCACGCCAGGCCGCCGAGCGTCGCCGCAGTCATCAGGAACGACCCGGAAGCGAAGCGCGCCCAGAGCCCGAGGATCGCGATCGCCCCAACCGCGTGGGTGATGATCTCGAGGATGCCCGGTCCCGCGAACAGGGCCGGCTTCGCGGCGATGACCGGCAGGATGGCCGCCGGATTGCCGGCATCCGCCTGGCCCAGGCCGGCCGCCGGATAGGCGACGAGGAAGATCGGAACGAGCGCACCGATTCCGAGTCCGACGACGGCGAACGCCGTCCCGAGGGCCCGTTGTCCCAGCATGTCTGGAGCCTCCGTCTGCGGGGGGAACCGCCCTGGTCTCCCGTCGCCGCGACCCTAGGCTCGATGGATCGCTTCGTCTACGATATTGTTATCAGTAGAACAATACTCATGGCATATAGGTATCCGAGAGGCGCGCACCCCATGGAGCTCCGCCAGCTGCGCTACTTCAAGGCGGTCGCCCGGCACGGGACCTACGTGGCCGCTGCGGCGTCCCTCGCGGTCGCCCAGCCGGCCCTCTGGCGCCAGGTGCACGACCTCGAGCGCGAGCTCGGCCTGGCGCTCTTCGAGAAGGTCGGGCGGCGGGTTCGGCTGACGATCGACGGCCAGACGATCCTGGAGCAAGCCATCGATGCGCTCGACACCGTCGACCGGCTCGATGCCACTGCCGCCGACCTCCGGTCCGCCCGAGCCGGGATCGTTGCCATCGCCTGCGCCGGGCCGCATCTTCAGCGCTTTCTCGCTCCGGTGATCGGCACCTTCCGACGATCCCGCCCCGATGTCGTCATCAGGATCCGGGAGTACAGCGGTGGACCCGGGCCGGGGCGGGGGATTCGAGAGGACCTGGTCGACGGCATCGTCGACGTGGCGACGGGCACGCCAACCGGAGCCGACCCGATGTTCGACGGCTTCCCCGTCTACGGGGTCCGGCTCATCGCGGCGGTTCCCGACGCCCACGCGCTGCGCGCCGCGGCCACGATCGATGTCGAGGACCTGCGAGATCGGCCGCTCGTGCTCTCCCAGGCGGTGTCGTTCTCGAGGGGCGCACTCGAGGCCGCCTGCCGGCGGGCGGGGTTCGAGCCACGCGTTGCCTTCGACTCCGCGAGTCCCGCAAGCATCATGGCCCTGGGCGCGGCCGGCCTCGGGCTGCCGATCTTCGTTGATGACGCGGTGCCGCCACCTGCGGGCGAGCCATGGCCGGTGATCCTGGAGGCTGGCCGACCCATCGGCGCCTCGGTCAGCCTCCTGTGGCGCGCCGGTGCCGCACTTTCCCCGACCGTCCGCGCCTTCATCGATCTCGCCCGGGCGTCGGTCGATCAGCGCCAGGTGTCGACGAGCGCCTGAAGTCGTTCGGTCGCGTGATCAGCCGGCAGGCCGTGGCTGCTGGACGCACCTCGCGGGGCGCGGGCGAGGAGCCTCTCGATGGACCGGCGGGCCGTCGGCCGATCGAGCATGAACAGCCCGAGCGATTCGCGGAATCGTCCGCCGCTCACGAAGGCGTCGCCGGCCAGGATCCAGCCCTTCCAGTCGAAGGCGAGGTGGCCCGGCGTATGGCCGGGCATCGGCACGACCTCCAGCCCCTCAAGAATCTCCGATCCATCGAGCCAGCGGTCGATCGTCGGTCCCGGAGTTCCGCGGAAGAACCCGCGCAGGAGGAGGCGCCGACGCAGCGGCAGCGTCGGCCAGCCGGACCGATCGATGAATGGGCGCTCGGCGACGCCCGCACAGACCTCGGCGCCGGTCACGGCGCGCAGGTGATCGCTTCCGCCGACATGGTCCGGGTCGCCGTGCGTGAGAACGATGCGGCCGACGCGGATCCCGGCCGCCTGGAGCTCGCGCTCGATCGCGGGCCCGCGTCCGGGCGCCCCGGCGTCGATGAGCGTCGGCACGTCGCCCATGATCAGGTGCGGCGCCGCGAAGCCGCCGCTGGTCAGCCGATAGAGATCGGGTGCGACCTGGTCCACGCGGCGATCTTGCCGCATGGACGGCCGCCAGGTGCGTCGGGAAGGCGCCCGCGGTTAGGCCGGGACGGGCAGCAGCGCTCCGGCGATCTCGCGGGCCCAGCCATCGATGTCGGCCCAGTCGCGGAAGTCACCCTCGGGCAAGACCTTGCGTGTTGAGCGACGCCCTTCGGCACAGTCGCCGCCCTCCGGCACCACCGGCCATACCGGCCATGACTCCCGGGCATCGAATCCGCGTCGAGCGGCGCCCTGGCGCGACTCCACCGAGCCGCGGGCTGCCTTCGACTCCGCATTCATGAGCCGGGCGCATACGTGAGCCACCTGCCGGTGCCGCGGCGTGGTCCGGCGTCCGCCGGGGCGCCTACCGCCGGAATCTGATGAGTCCCAGGCATCCCGCGACGGAGGCCCCACGAGCTTCGTCCCGGGTAGGTCCATATCCCCTCGTGACACCAGAGCTGTCACAGCGTCGCGCGACGGTCACCTCAGCCGCCGATCCAGTGGGAACCCCGAGTGGAGCCGAGGATGGGCCGGCGGCGAGCAGGGAGATCGCCGTGAACATCGATCGTGAGTGCGGGTCGAAGCAGGGCTACCTGTCCAAGCCGGAGGCGAAGCGCGTCGCGCGGCTGATGAGCGGCCGCCATCGCGACGGTTTCCACCTCTACACGTGCCGGCACTGCGGGCTGTGGCACGTCGGGCACATCGTGCCGGCGGCCATTCGGGCCTCCGTCCAGCGCTTCCCGACCCGCCGGGCGTGGCAGGTCGAGGCCAGCTGGGCCTGATGGAGGACGACGACCCGCTCCAGGGTCATGACCTCGAGGACTCGCTCGCGGTCGACCTGCTCATGGGCTGGGACGGCTCGTTCAACGCGATCTGCGCGACTTGCGGCGCGCCGCTCGCCGGCGACC